>JBAPYE010000211.1:0-4097 GCA_049284575.1 Desulfobacterales bacterium | reverse complement strand
GCTGAAAGGGGTCATGTTCGGGGGCGTTGGGGCGCATGTGGCATCCAAGGCGTGCACAGGGGGTTGGCCGGCCACCCCCCTGACGATGACCAACGCCAGATGGCGGCCCGCGCGATGCTTGCGATCGGGATCGGAGATCCTATTTTGTAAGTATTCAATCTTTAGCGCATCCGGCCGGCGGAATCAACCTTTCGGACTCTTTTTTCGCCGTCGGCCGAGAGGAGGTTGCCCGTGGTAAAAACCGACGCCTTCGATTCCGATTTTTTCACAGACAATCCGAGGTTCGCGTGAACGATGGACTCCGACCCGTCGGGGACGGCCACCTGCTGCAGCCGACGGCTGCCGGCCTGTACTGCCCGGCCGGTGATTTTTACATCGACCCCCGCCGCCCGGTGCCCCGCGCGGTGATCAGCCACGCCCACGCCGACCATGCCCGCCCGGGCTCGGAGTGCTACCTGGCGGCCGCCCCCGGTGCGGGCATCCTGCGCCGACGCCTGGGGGCGGCGATCCGACTGCAGACCCTGGCCTACGGGGAGCGGCTGACCGTCGGTGGCGTCACCCTGTCGCTGCACCCCGCCGGGCACATTTTAGGCTCGGCCCAGGTACGGATAGAGCTGGGGGGCGAGATCTGGGGGGTGACCGGTGATTTCAAGACCGACCCGGACCCCACTTGCGCCCCCTTCGAACCGGTTCACTGCCACACCCTGGTGACCGAGTGCACCTTCGGGCTGCCGGTTTTCCGCTGGCCCCCGACCGCAGTCGTCATGGCCGAGATCCGGCAGTGGTGGCAGGAAAACCGGGCGGCCGGTAGGACCAGCGTGCTCTTTGCCTACGCCTTGGGAAAAGCCCAGCGGGTGCTGGCAGAGATCGGCCGCGAGGACGGGGATGTGTTTACCCACGGGGCGGTGGAAACCGTCAACGCCTGCTACCGGGAGGCCGCCGTACGGCTGGCCGATACCCGGCCGGTGGGTGAGGCGGCCGATCGGCGGATGTTTCGTGGCGCCCTGGTGGTGGCGCCGCCGTCGGCCGATCATGCCGGCTGGCTGCGGCGCTTTCCAGCCCCGGTCCGCGGCTTTGCCTCGGGCTGGATGCGCATTCGCGGCCAGCGGCGGCGTCGCGGGGTGCACCGCGGGTTTGTGCTGTCGGACCATGCCGATTGGAACGGTCTGAAGACCGCGGTGGCGGCCAGCGGCGCCCAGCGGGTGTGGGCGACCCACGGGTATGCCGCCGCGTTTGCCGGCTGGCTGCGGTCCCGGGGGGTGGATGCCGCCGTTTTGACCGAAAACGGGGTCATGCCGGTCGCCCCACCGGCGCCGGGGGCCTCATGAAGGCCTTCGCGCACCTGTTTGCGCAGCTCGATGCCACCCCCACCACCAACCTCAAGGTGGCCGCGATGGCTGATTATTTCCGGGCCGCCGCCCCGGCGGACGCCGCCTGGGCGGTTTATTTTCTCACCGGCCGCAAGCCCCGGCAGGCCGTGCCCGCCGCCCGGCTGCGGCACTGGGCGGCCGAGGAAGCCGATATCGCGCCCTGGCTTTTCGATGCCGCCTACGAGGCGGTTGGCGACCTGGCCGAAACCATCGCGCTGTTGATGCCCCCGGGGCCGGGGCCCCTCGCAGGCGCGCTGCACGAATGGGTGGAGCAGCGTCTTCTGCCCCTGAGAGCGCTGGCGGAGGGCGATCAGCGGCGGGCGGTGGTCTCGGCCTGGTCGCAGATGGGGGCCCGCGAGCGCCTGGTCTGGAACAAGCTGATTACCGGGGGGTTCCGGGTGGGGGTTTCCCAGCGGCTGGTGACTCGCGCCCTGGCCGCCGTCAGCGGTCTGGATGTGGCCACCCTGGCCCATCGCCTGATGGGGCACTGGACGCCCGACGCCCTTTTTTTCCGGGAGCTGCTGACTTCTGAAACCGCCGACGCGCTCGCCAGCCGGCCCTATCCCTTTTTTCTGGCCCACCCGCTGGAGGGCCCGGCGGCGGCGCTGGGGCCGGTCGCCGGGTGGCAGATCGAGTGGAAGTGGGACGGGATCCGGGTGCAGCTCATCCGTCGTGACGGGCGGGTGTTCCTCTGGTCACGGGGGGAGGAGCTGATCAGCGAAGGCTTTCCCGAACTGGTGGCAGCCGCCGCCGCGCTGCCCCAGGGAACCGTTCTGGACGGCGAGATCCTGGCCTGGGGCGGCGGCGAGCCCCTGCCGTTCGCCGCGCTGCAGCGCCGCATCGGTCGCAAGCAGGTCAGCGCGCGGCTCCAGGTGCAGGTGCCGGTGATCCTGATGGCCTTTGATCTGCTGGAGGCCGACGGGAGAGACCTTCGCCCGGCGCCGCTTGACGTGCGCTGCCAGAGGTTGGCGGCACTTCTGGCGGCGGTCGGGGAGCGCCGTCTGCGGCATTCCGCGCCGCTTGAAAACCGGAGCTGGTCGGAGCTGGCCGATCTGCGCCTCGGCGCGCGCCAGCGGGGCGTCGAGGGCTTGATGCTAAAAGTGCGGTCCTCGCCTTACGGGGTGGGGCGGCGCCGTGGGGCGTGGTGGAAATGGAAGGTCGATCCTTTCAGCGTGGACGCCGTTTTGGTCTATGCCCAGGCCGGTCACGGCCGCCGCGCCGGACTCTACACCGATTACACCTTCGCTGTCTGGGACGGTGAGGCGTTGGTGCCCTTTGCCAAGGCCTACTCGGGCTTGAGCGATTCGGAAATCCGGGAGGTGGACCGCTTCATCCGCCGCAACACCCGGGAAAAGTACGGCCCGGTGCGGGCCGTGGCCCCCGAGCTGGTCTTTGAGATCGCCTTCGAGGGCATCGGGGCTTCCAAGCGCCACAAGTCGGGGGTGGCCGTGCGCTTTCCCCGCATCGCCCGCTGGCGCCGCGACAAGCGCCCCCGGGACGCCGACAGCCTCGATGGCCTGCGGGCGCTGATGCTTTAGGACGGCATTGACAATTTCGCCCCGGGCGCGTAGTCTTCCGATATCAGACCGTCGTGACAGCGCCCCCCGGCGGCGTGTTTGCGCGCACGCCAAACACCGCCGGGGGGCGCCGGTAAAAATCACCCCCACCCGGGAGGTTCGCATGTTCATCAAGATCCCCGTTCGCACCCGGCGTGCGGCGCTGTTGCTGGCCGTGACCGCTTCGCTGCTGCTCGCCACCCACCCGGCCGCGGCCGCCTCCGCCGGCACCACCCCGGAGCAGGCGCTGGTCGACAAGGCCCGCATCACCCTGGACAGTTTTGTCGGCGATCCCCAGATGACCTGGCTAAAAGACAATCTCAGACAGGCCAAGGGGGTGTTGGTCATTCCCGACATGTTCAAGGCCGGCTTCTTTTTCGGCGGTTCGGGCGGCAGCGGTGTGCTGCTGCTGCGCGACGAGGAAACCGGTGAGTGGCGCGGGCCCGCCTTTTACATCCTGGGCTCCGTCAACTGGGGGCTGCAGATCGGCGCCCAGAAAGCCGAGGTGGTCATGATGGTCATGTCCCCCGCCGGCATCAGGGCCCTGCTGTCCTCCAATTTCAAGCTGGGGGGCAACGCCTCGGTGGCCCTCGGCCCCATGGGGGTGGGTGCCGGGGGTGCCACGGCCCCCAATCTCAGTGCGGATTATCTCTCCTTCAGCCGCGCCAGAGGCGCCTATGCCGGGCTGATTCTGGACGGAGCGGTTGTCAAGGTCAACCACAACGCCAACCGGGCCTACTTCAACGAAGACGTGACGCCGGCGGACATCCTGACGGCGGGCCGGGTGACAAACCCGCAGGCCGCGGAACTGCTGCGCGCCGTGAGCGAAGCGGGCCGCTGACTTCCACCCGCCCCCATCCAGAGGGGCGGGGTTTCAGGACGGGAACATGCCCAGCGACAACGGGATGCGTGCGACGCTGAACACCCTCTACGGGGAAACCCAGGGCCCCGAGGCCCATGCGCGCCTCACGGCCCTGCTGGCCTTACAGCCGGCGGCGGGGCCGCCGCCGGCGCTTTTCTCGCCCCGTGACGCGGTCCTGATCGCTTATGGCGACAGCCTCAAAGAACCGGATCTCCCTCCCCTGCAGAGCCTCGCGGCCTTCGCCCGCCAGCATTTGAAGGCGGCGTTTTCCGCCATTCACATCCTGCCATTTTTCCCCTGGTCATCCGA
>JBAPYE010000210.1:0-2108 GCA_049284575.1 Desulfobacterales bacterium | reverse complement strand
AGGCCATGGGTTGGTATTATTACCTTGAGGACAAAATTCATTTCCCTTTTACAGCAATATGCAATGAAAAGCGAGCCATCTCACCGCTCCTGGTCAAAGATGAGGTTGATGTCAGCGGGATGGCTCCTCCGGAAGAATGTGAGAGAGAAATGTTCGTTACTATGCGGTGGGAAAGGGATGGTTTGGCAGTTCCACTATCTCAGCTCACCCCTATTAATGCAACATCCGCAGAGACTATTGAAGCAGTTGAAGATTGGCACTATTGGGTTAAAAGGGGATATAGGTTTTAATGTTACGTGGCACAACCCCTGTTTCCCACAGGACGTCAAACGGCCGGCGCCTGTGAAAATGTAGTTCCGTCGGAAATCAAAAAAGGAGGCACTAATATGCAAGCACGAGGGCCACTCATGATAGAGCATCGTCTGATTGAGCGAATGCTTTCGATTATCAAAGGCGTTTTGGCTAAAATTGAATCGAAACACAAAGTAGATCCTGTTTTTGTGGATATGGCGGTTGATTTCATTCGGGTATACGCTGACCGGACGCATCATGGAAAGGAGGAGGATATTCTTTTTCGAGAACTGAATAAAAAAGCGTTGAAGTCAGAAGACAGTCAAATTATGAAAGAACTGATCGAGGAACACGTTTTTGGTCGCCAGGTAACCAAATCGCTTGTTGAAGCCAACACCCGCTATCGGAATGGCGATGAGACTGCCTTGGTCCACATTGCCGCCAACCTTAAAACCCTTACTGAGTTTTATCCCAAACACATCGAAAAAGAGGATAAGATTTTTTTCCCCTCATCCAGAAATTACTTTACCGATGAAGAGGATCAAGCCATGCTGGCTGAGTTCTGGGAATTTGACCGGAACATGATTCACGAAAAATACAAATCATTGATTGAAGGATTTGAAGAGCGGTAATAAATCCCGATCGCGAATAAGGTAAGAAGACCGCCACGATCCTCAGTAGCGAATGAGTTGCTCAAAGGCGACATCAAGATCGCTGAGGCAATGGAATAGATCGCCTGCGGCGAACCATTTAACCCAGTGGACGGCCTAAAAATAGGCCGCCGCTGATCTATACGTTGCCAATTGTGGATATCCGAAACACAATCGAAGCCGACGAGCCCGAGATCCGGCGGGTGCATGAGGCAGCCTTCGGTCCGCAGGCGGGGCGAACAGTGGCCGATCTCGCATTGGCGCTGCTTCACGATCCGACGGCCTCGCCGTTCATTTCCCTCTTGGCGTGCGATGGATCAGCCTCGATCGGACACGTGCTCTTCACGAGTGTACGGATTTCGGGGCCGGGCAAGTCCCCGGAGGCCTTCATTCTCGCGCCACTCGCCGTCCTACCCGACCGGCAGCGCCACGGGATAGGCACAAAGCTCGTGCAAGCCGGATTGACCGTTCTGTCCGAATCAGGAGGTCAACTCGTGTTTGTACTCGGCCACCCCGAGTACTACCCACGCTTTGGGTTCCAACCCGCGGGGCGACTCGGGTTGTCAGCGCCGTACCTGATACCGGAGGAGAATGCCAACGCGTGGATGGTTCTGGAGCTTTCCCATGGAATACTTGGGAGTGTTCGCGGGAAGGCTCGGTGTGCGGACGCCTTGAACAACCCTGAGCACTGGCATGAATGACAGTGGAATAGGGGGGACGTCCATTCATATATAAGTATGCCATTTGAATGCGACCAGGTGGTATAGAGATCGGGGGAGTGGGGGTGGGAGGAGTAACCAACCTTTAAAACAATGGACGCACCCATTCCCCAATTCCGGCCTTTCACTGCGGCCAGTGCGCGTGCGCCGGGTAGCCCGGCTGGGGGGCGCGGGGACGTTACGAGACCCTCAACCGGTGCAATCTCGCGGCAGCGCCCGGCCCGGGCATGTGAGCTGGTGCCTTGGCCCGGATGACGATATCTGGCCTTCGGCGCCCATGGGTGGCCGCGGGCCCTGCCGGGGCTTCCCCAGGAACGCAACTTCCGGGGCCACAGCTTTGCCGCCGCTCACGTGACTGCCGAGGTGACGCGGCTGTTGGCGGACAATCCCAGCGGCGGCCCCGATTGGGTCCGGCTGCAGCTGATCCGCGCGGCCGCCAGCTAAAGGC
>JBAPYE010000209.1:0-1660 GCA_049284575.1 Desulfobacterales bacterium | reverse complement strand
CAGCCGCTTCTTTGCTTACATGAACCTCTTCGTGAGTGCCATGCTGACGCTGGTGCTGGCCGACAATCTGCTCCTGCTCTACCTCGGCTGGGAAGGCGTCGGCCTCTGCAGTTACCTGTTGATCGGCTTCTGGTACACCAAGCCTGAAAACGGTTATGCCGCCCGCAAGGCCTTTGTGATCACGCGGGTCGGCGATACGGCCATGGCCGTCGGTCTATTTCTGCTCTTCACCCATCTGGGCACGCTGCAGATTCAGGATGTGATGACGCGTGCCCGGGAGGTTTGGCCGGAGGGCTCGGCCCTGCCGATCGCAGCGGCCCTTCTGCTGCTGGGGGGGGCCGTGGGCAAATCCGCCCAGCTGCCGCTGCAAACCTGGTTGCCCGATGCCATGGCCGGCCCCTCACCGGTCAGTGCCCTGATTCACGCCGCCACCATGGTCACCGCCGGCGTTTACCTGATTGCCCGCACCCACGTGATCTTCACGCTGGCCCCGCCGGTGCTGACGCTGGTGGCCGTGATCGGTGCGGCAACGTTACTGCTGGCAGGGTTCAGCGGCCTGACCCAGCGAGACATCAAACGCGTGCTAGCTTACTCCACCATCAGCCAGATCGGTTACATGTTTCTGGCCCTGGGCGTGGGAGCCTGGTCGGCGGCCATCTTCCATTTCATGGTCCATGCCTTCTTCAAAGCGCTGCTGTTTCTCGGCGCCGGATCCATCATCCTGGCGCTGGATCATGAGCATGACATGTTCAAAATGGGCGGTCTGCGCCGCCAGCTTCCGACGACGTTCTGGACCTTTCTGATCGGCAGCGGCGCTCTCGCGGCCGTACCTCTCGTAACCGCCGGTTTTTACAGCAAGGACCTGATCATCTGGCAATCTTACGCCTCTGTCCGCGGCAGTGTGTGGTTGTGGGCCGCCGCCCTGGCCGGCGCTTTTCTGACGTCCCTGTATACCTTTCGCATGGTGATCCTGACCTTTTTCGGCCCCGCCGGGATGCAGGCCAACCGCAAACCCGGCTGGCGCATGAATCTGCCAATGGTCGTGCTGGCGGTTCTGTCGCTCACCGCCGGTTTCATCGAACTGCCGAAAAGCATAGGAAATCTGCCGATCCTTTCGGACTTCCTTACGAGCACCCTGCCGGCCGCTGTGGTAACGGCCGCCCGTGAAGGACGCGAAAGTCTTTTCGAGCTGATCTCCGGCTGCGTATCCCTGGGCGGGATCCTGGTCATCTATCTGTTCCTGCGGACGGCACCACGGTTTACCGAAAAGTGGGTCCGGACACCGCTGGGTGCAGCCCTGCACCGCTGTTGGTTTGCCGGATGGGGGTTCGACGCACTGTATAATTGGACGCTTGTCCACCCTTACATCTGGCTGGCCCGCATCAACCGCAACGATGGTATCGATCTCTTCTGCCGCTGGATCGCCAGGGTGAATCAAATGGGCTATCGTGCCTTGAGCGCCACCCAGACCGGCCGGGTGCGCAATTATGCCGTCGGCCTGGCGATAGGGGCGGTCTTCGTGGTCGGATTGGTGGTGATCTTATGATTCTGGTGTGGATGATCGCAATACCAACGGCCGGCGGATTGCTGGCCTGGCTGCTGGGCCGGCGACATGCCGGATGGCCCCGCTGGGTGGCACTGACAACCCTGGCGATCGACC
>JBAPYE010000208.1:0-1978 GCA_049284575.1 Desulfobacterales bacterium | reverse complement strand
GTGCAGCGCTCGTCAAAAAATTCGATAGCTCCGCTGGAGTGTCGCGTGTCGCCTGTGAATCGGTCCGGGGGCCCCTGTGTGTCAACCTGCCTCCATACAGTCTCTGTCTGAAGTTACTGTAGATTTCAGGGTCCCGAAAGTAGGAGTCAGAGCGATGCCCAAACCCCCCAGCGATCTGCCGAACAGTCAGATGACACCGCCGCCCCAGTTGGAGAAGCGGACCCGCCGGCGTTTCAGCACGGCGGAGAAGTTGCGGATCCTGGACGAAGCCGATGCGTGCGCGCATGGCGAGCTCGGCGCGCTGCTGCGACGCGAGAAGCTCTACAGCAGTCAGCTTCAGCAATGGCGCCGAGAGCGTGCAGAGCAAGGCGTACCGGGCAAGACCCATCCGGGGCCCGCCGTGAGCAAGAGTCCGCACGAACGGCGCATTGAGCAGTTGGAGCAGGAGAACGCGCGTCTCGTGCGCCAACTGACGATCACCGAGGGGTGCATTGACCTGCAAAAAAAAACGTTACGGCTGTTCGATCACGTGAGCAGTGGGAGTGGTGCATGAACCAACTGGTTCATCACGCTCCGGCGGGTGTCCCGCTGACGACGGCCTGCACCGCACTCGGCCTGAATCGCAGCTCGGTCTATGCCCGCCGTCGCGCCGGCCGCATCAGCGACGAGGAGCGCGCTCAACGCCGCTCACGCCGCACCGCGGCGCAACCGCGGGCACTCTTGGAGGCCGAGCGCCAAGCCCTGCGTGAGATCCTCTACAGCCCGACCTACCGTGATCAACCCCCCGCGCAAATCCATGCCGATCTGTTGGAGCACGGCCAGGCACCGGCCTCGCTGAGCACGTTGCATCGCCTGCTGCGTGCCGATCGGGCCACCGGGGAACGGCGCGCACAACGACCCGCACAGCACCATGCCATCCCCCGCCTGGTGGCCACCGCGGCCAATCAGGTGTGGACCTGGGACATCACCAAGCTGCCGACGACCCGGCGTGGTCCGTATCTGTCGCTGTACGTCGTCCTGGACCTCTACAGCCGCTACGCCTTGGCCTGGATGGTCTCGCGCAAGGAGAACAGCGCGCTGGCCCGGTACGTGATGCAGGAGGCCATCGCCCGCTATGCCGTCGCCTACGGCCAATTGACCCTGCACCAAGACCGCGGCGCGCCCATGATCGCACGCACCTACCTCGACCTGATGGCCGAACTCGGCGTGACCTGTAGCCACAGCCGGCCCCGCGTCAGCAACGATAACCCGGTCAGCGAAAGCCAGTTCAAAACCCTGAAGTACCAGCCCGATTACCCGGGGCGTTTCCAGGACGTCAGCCACGCCAGGCGGTGGTGCGAGGACTATTTTCACTGGTACAACAACACCCACCATCACAGCGGCTTGGCCTACTACACCCCCGAGCAAGTCTTCACCGGTCGCGATCGCAGCATCGCCCGCACCCGGCAAGCCGCCCTTGATCGGCAGTATCAACGCCACCCCGAGCGCTTCGTCAACGGTCCGCCGCGCACCTCGCTGCCGCCCGAGCAGATGAGCATCAATCCGGTTGCCCCCGACGAGGCCAGTGCCCTTGAATCACTCGCCGTGAACTTCCCGACCCTCGCCGCCGCCCGCGAGCGAAAAATACGTTAACTTTTTACTCCAGTGTCCAAAACAGGTTGACATGTTCCGGATCTTTCAGATCGAGATCCAGCTCTTGGTCTTCGCCAACCTCGCCCCGCGCATCCTCTACGCCTGGGCGGATCTGTTCAGTCAACAACTGCAACGCGGCGAAGACTATCGTGTGCTGCAGCCGGTCTATGCCATCTGGATCCTCGACAACCCCCGGCGATCAAAAGGGGACAGATTTATTTTCGTGAAGAGAATTGGGTTCTTGTCACGCCCTGAGCGGGGGAGCAACCTGTCCAGTCCTGCGCTCACCCAGGGCAGGATGGCGTGAATGCAGTTAGCGCGCTCCTCGGGTGACGCTGCCCGAGCC
>JBAPYE010000207.1:0-9121 GCA_049284575.1 Desulfobacterales bacterium | reverse complement strand
TTGAAGACCGTATTGAGTTTGTCGCTCAGGTTGTCCAGCATGTAACCCCGCCATCGACCAGAGATATGCGCGAAACTGTCATCGCAAATAATAAAATATTGAAAATAGTATGATAGCCGTGTTATGTCAAGTAAAATAACCCGTTAGCGCCGCCCCAAAGACCCGCCGGCCCTGACCCCCAGGCGACCGCCGCGCACCCCCACAGGAACCCATGCAGGCCACCGATCAGAGAGCCAACATCTTGGATTTTTCACGCCAGGAAATCGCCGCGTGGCTGGCGGGCCGGGGAATTGCGGCCTACCGCGCCAGCCAGATCCTGCAATGGATCCACCTGCGCCAGTGCGACGCTTTCGATCAGATGACCGACCTCGGCAAACCCATTCGGCAGGAGCTCGCGGCCCATTTCCGCATCAGCCGGCTGCAGCTGGAAAAGATCGAAACCTCCGCCGACGGCTCCCGCAAATCCCTCTACCGCCTTGAAGACGGCGAACACGTCGAAAGCGTCCTGATTCCTGAAAAAGACCACTACACCCTGTGCATTTCCAGCCAGGTGGGCTGTGCCCAGGGCTGTCGGTTCTGCCTGACCGCCCGGGGCGGACTGGTGAGAAACCTCAGCCGGGGGGAAATCATCTCCCAGGTCCGGGACGCGCTGCACGATCTTCAGGACGACCGCGCCACGCCGCGGGGCCTGACCAACATCGTTTGCATGGGAATGGGGGAGCCCCTGGACAACTACGCCAACCTCATCGGGGCGATCGAAACCCTGACCGACAACGATTTCGGCCTGCGCTTTGCAAGCCGCCGGGTCACCGTCTCCACCGCCGGGCTGGTGCCGCGTCTGGCGGACCTGGGCCGCGACACCCGGGTCAACCTGGCGGTCTCCCTGAACGCCACCGAAAACCGGACCCGCAGCCGCTTGATGCCCATCAACCGCCGCTACCCGCTGGAGGAGCTGCTGGCCGCCTGCGCCCGCTACCCGCTGGCGCCCGGCCGCATGATCACCTTCGAATACATTCTGATCGCAGGCGTCAACGACAGCCCTGAGGATGCCCGCCGCCTGGCCCGCCTGCTGCGCCCGCTGCGCGCCAAAATCAACCTGATCCCCTTCAACCAAAATCCTTTCAGCCGCTTCCGACGGCCGTCGGAAGAGACCATCAGCGAATTTCGCGAATTGCTCTGCGACGCCCACTACACGGCCCTGGTGCGCCACAGCAAGGGGCAGGACATCTCGGCCGCCTGCGGCCAGCTGCGGCTTAAATCAGCAGACGCCTAAAATCCGCCGGCGGCAGCGCGACGACCTGCAGCACCTCCCGGCCGCCGGGGTGCGCCACCTCGGCCGCGACGGCCTGGACGATCTTGGGCGCCTTGCTGTAGCCGGCGCAGATCGTGGCGGCCAACAAAACGGCCTCCGGTCTGCCGCCGTGGGGCATCAGGGCCAGCGGACCGGCATAATCCCGGGTCTTGATCTTTATGTCGAGGGCCGGGTCATAGCAGCTCCGAATGGCCTCGTTTTCCGCCTGGGAGCGCCCCACGATGGCCTTGGCCTCGGGATTGAGACGAAAGTGGCGCCCGTATTTGAGCAGTTCCAGCTCTCTTTCGGCCGGCTGGTCCCGGTGGGCCAATAGATCTCGCAGCCGGCGGGCGTAGTTCCGGTCGGTCAGCAGGCAGCCGCCCCCGGGCACCGGGTAGTCGGTCACACCGAAGGCCTGCGCCAGTCGAATCTGCTCCTTGCGGCCCCGGCCCGAAATGCTCAGCAGCTGCGCACGGTCCACCCAGCCTTGCCTTTCCGGGATGGTCTCGGGCAGTCTATGGGCGCTCAGGGGCCGCAGGATATAGCCCTCGAAGCCCGAATGTTTCTCCACGTAGCGCAGCGACGGACGGGTCTGGGACATGGGCCGCTGCCCGAGGACTTCGCCGCTGAAAAGAAAATCGGCGCCTTTTTCCCGCATCAGCTCCCCGGCCAGCCGGAACATCAGGGCGTGGCAGTCCATGCAGGGATTCATGCAGCGGCCGTAGCCGGCGGGCGGGTCTTTAAGCATCTCGAGGTAGACCGCAGTGATCGGGCGAACCGTCAGCGGCAAGGCGATCATGCGGGCCGCCCGGCGGGCCTTGTCGGCCGAGAAAAAAGGGGTCTCGAAGGTGACCCATTCCACCGCGATTGCCTGCCGGCGCAACACCAGGGTGGCCAGGATACTGTCCAGGCCGCCCGAGCTGAGCCCCAGCGCGCGAATTTTACCCTTTTCCGGACTCATGTTGGCGGGGCGTCCCTGTCGTAAGAGCGGGGGTGATGCCACATACCGGCTGCGATGCTCCCCGACCGCAGTGCGGCCCGGAACCCATCGGCCGACGTTTTGGCGTGCATGCAGGGTGCCTCCGGCCGACGCGGCGCCCGGAGGCCCAGTCAGGCCGTCTGCAGCAGGTCGAGCATCCGGATTTCCCGGGCCCAGCGGCCGTCGTCCGGGGTTTCCAGGATCAGCGGGCAGTCAAAACGCGGGTCACGCATGATGAACCGGAAAACCGCCCACCCCAGAACGCCCTCGCCCAAGCCGGCGTGGCGATCCACCCGGCTGCCGACGTCTTTCTGGGCGTCGTTGAGGTGCACCCCCCGCAGGAAGCGGAAGCCGACCACCGCCTCAAAGGTTGCAAAGACCGCCCGGCAGGCCGCCTCAGAGGCCAGATCGTATCCGGCGGCATGCGTGTGGCAGGTGTCCAGGCAGACCCCGACCCGGCTTTTGTCGGCCACCCGCGCGATGATCTCGGCCAAGTGTTCGAAACGATAGCCCAATTGGGTCCCCTGGCCGGCGGTGTTTTCGATGACCGCCGTGACCCCCTCGGAGCGCTCCAGAGCCCGGTTGATGGATTCTGCGATCCGCTCGATGCACTGCCGCTCCGAGATTTGCTTCAAGTGGCTGCCGGGGTGGAAATTGAGGCAGGTCAGCCCCAGCTGCCGACAGCGCGTCATCTCCTCCAGAAACCCTGCCCGCGATTTGGCCAAGCCGGCGGCCTCGGGGTGCCCCAGATTGATGAGATAGCCCGCGTGGGGCAGGATATCCGCCGGCCGGTAGCCCTTGTCGCGGCAGTTGTCGCGAAAGCGCCGGATGTTCTCCGCGCTCAGCGGTTTGACCTGCCAGCGGCGCTGGTTTTTGGTGAACATCGCAAACGCCCGGGCCCCGATGGCGGCCGCGTTGAGCGGCGCATTTTCCACCCCGCCGCTGATGCTGACATGGGCGCCGACGCGCTTCAGGATCGCCGCATTTTTTTGCGCCATTTTGGCCTCGCTCACATTTTTGACAATGCCGCCGCCTATGCGAAATCCCTTTCAGGCCGCGGGCGCCCCTGATCGATAGCACAAGCGCCGGCCACCTGACAAGCCGCAGGCATTGCGTATTGACAGACCCCGGGCCGATCTCTTATATCGTGGGACAGTTCACATGCCTGCCAAAGGAGCCGTTTCATGGAAAAATCCGAAAATGAGGCGCCGTGGGTGTGGGTGTTCGTCCAGGACCCCGGCGGCAACGAGCAATTTTTAGGTCAGCACTACCCGGAGGACGATATTTCCTTCATCCCGGCATTCCACCAGAAAGAGGACGCCCTCCTGTGCCTCAACAGCCTGAAACGGGACCAGGGCCTGACTTATCAGCCCCAGGCCATCCGCCTGAGCCAGTTGACCGGAAACGCCGCCGCCAACGGCTTTATGATCTTCATGCTGGACGGCAACGGCCGGATCCTCGAGAAAATCGCCCCCTGAGGGCCGCACCCATTTACCCGAGAGGTGCTCCCATGCCGACCGCCACCCCTCCCCGCAGGCGCCTGCCCCTGCCGGGCCTGCTGCTCTTGACCGCCCTGCTGCTGCCGATCGGGTCCTCGGCCCCGGCCGGCGACCGCCTCCCCCAGGGCGGCCGCTCCCCGGCGGTCTTCCTGGATATCAGCGAAGCGTTCTACCGCGCCCTGGAGGCCAGGGACCGCGACGGGAAAGTCTACGGCACCGAAACCACCGCCATGGCCGATGAATACCTGCGCCAGATCGCGGTTTCGACGCGCTACATGGTGGAAACCAACCTCCAGCTGCTGCGGCAGCAGGAGCGCATCATCCAGCTGCTGGAAGGCCGACCGGCGCCCGCCGCCAAGTAGCGGCGCCGGGGCCCTTAAGACCCACTCCTGCCCGCCCCGACCAAAGGAGGCCCCGATGCAGTATGTCATCATCGGCAACGGCGTGGCCGGCACCCATGCCGCCGAGAGCATCCGCCGCCTGGACCCCCGCGGGGTCATCACCCTGATCGCCGCCGAAGAAGACGCCCCCTACTGCCGCCCGATGATCAGCATGCTGCTGGAAGGGTCGGCCGGCGCCGGGCAGCTGCCCATCCGCGGCCCCGATTTTTACGACGCTCTCAAAATCGACGCGGTCATCGGCGACCGCGTGCGCGCCATCGACGTGGCCGCCCGCGCCGTCACCACCGCCGCCGGGCGGCGATTCGCCTTCGACCGCCTGCTGATCGCCAGCGGGGCCGCCCCCCGCCCCATCAAGGCCCGGGGGCTGCACCTGGAAAATCTTTTTTTCATGCGCACCGCCGCCCATGTCCGGGCCATGCTGCGGGCACTGCCGGCCTGCCGCCGGGCTCTCGTCCTGGGCGGCGGACTGGTAGGCTTCAAGGCGGCCTACGCCCTGCTGCGGCGCGGCCTGGCGGTTACCCTGCTGATCCGCTCGGGCCACCCCCTTTCCATGCAGGTCGACCCCGAGGCCGGGGCGATGATCCTGGCGGCGCTCCAAAATCAGGGCCTCAGCGTGCGGGTGCAGGCCGAGGTGACGGCCTTTGAGGGCGACACCGCGGTCAGGTGCGCGCAGCTCTCCGACGGCAGCACGGTCCCCTGCGACCTGGTGGTGATCGGCAAGGGCGTTTTGCCGGCCCTGGATTTCGTCCCCCGGGAGGCCATCGCGGTGGACCTGGGGGTGGTGGTGGACCAGTACCTGGAAACCAGCGCGGCGGGGATCTTCGCCGCCGGGGATGCCGCCGAGGCCCACGACATCGCCCGCAAGACCCGCTGGGTGAATGCCATCTGGCCCGAAGCGGTGACCCAGGGGCGTCTGGCCGGGATGAACATGGCCGGCCGCCCGACACCCTACCGGGGCAGCCTGGGCCGCAACGTGATCCGCATCTTCGACCTGGACGTCATGAGCGGCGGGCTGGTCAACCCGCCGCCGGATGCACGCTACACGGTGCTGCAGCACCACGACCCCGGCCGGCGGCGCTACTGCAAGCTCGTTTTCCGCTACGACCGTCTGGTGGGCATGGTGCTGGTCAACGCCATCGAACAGGGGGGAATCCTGCTGTCCCTGATCCAGGGCGAGATCCCCATCCGGGTCCCCCGGGAGACCCTGATGGCGCCGACGTTTAATTTCCGTCAGCTGCTGCCGGCGACGGTCTGACCCCGGTGGTGGGCCGCATCCCGCGCGCCACTGACCGCAATCGAAAGGAGGTCCCATGAAACGCGTCGTCGTTCACCCCGCACGCTGCGTCGGCTGCATGCAGTGCATGCTGGCCTGTGCAACCGCCCACTCCCAGAGCGGGACCCTTTTTGCGGCCGTGCGCGAAAGCCCGCCGCCCCGGCCGCGGGTCCACGTGGGCGTCGGCCTCTACGGCGAGGGCTTTCCCAACCGCTGCCGGCACTGCGACCCGGCCCCCTGCCAGCTGGCCTGCCTGCCGGGGGCCATCTCGCGCGACAGCGGAACCGGCACGGTCCTGATCGACCCGGAGCGCTGCATCAACTGCGCCTCCTGCGCCATGGCATGCCCCTTCGGGGTCATCCGCTACCACCCGGAGCACCACGCGCCCCTGGGCAAGACCGTGGCCGTCAAGTGCGACAACTGCCTGGCGCGGCTTCGCCAGGGGCGGATTCCGGCCTGCGTGGAGGCTTGCAAAACCGGCGCCCTGACCTTTGAAGAGGCCGACGCGGCGCTGAAGCGCCAGACCGACGCGGTGGCCCGCAGCGTTTCGCGCGATGCCGAAAACGCCCCACCGGCCCCCGGGTTCGCGCTGCTCACTGCCCACCGCAAGTCCCAGCTGGCCCTTAAAAACCCATGACCCCATGGAGGCCGAGATGAAACACCCGTTCAGCGAAAATACCATCACCGAAGATGGTCAACTGATGCTCAGAAAGATGGCGAGAGACCAGGTCGAAACGGTCTGGGAGCGCTTCAGCGCCCAACAGCCGCAGTGCGGCTTCTGCGAAATGGGGCTGAGCTGCCGGGTCTGCAACATGGGGCCCTGCCGGGTGGACCCCTTTGGCGAGGGCCCCCAGCAGGGGGTCTGCGGCGCGGATGCCGACATCATCGTGGCGCGCAACCTCGGGCGCATGATCGCAGCGGGGGCGGCGGCGCACTCCGACCACGGCCGCGACCTGGTGGAGGTGCTGGCCGCGGTGGCCGAAGGCGAGGCACCGGGCTACGCCGTGTGCGATGAGCAAAAGCTGCGGCGGGTGGCCGCCGAGTACGGCATTGCCACCCAGGACCGCACAACCGCCGAAATCGCCGCCGACCTGGCCCGGGCGATGCAGGAGGATTACGGCACCCGCCGCAAGGCGCTCACCCTGCTGGCCCGGGCGCCCCGCAAACGCCGCGAGCGCTGGGCGCAATTGGGCATCACCCCCCGGGGCATCGACCGCGAAACCTCGGAGATGATGCACCGCACCCACATGGGGGTCGACAACGGCTGGCAGAGCCTGCTGCTGCACGGGCTGCGCAACGCGCTTTCCGACGGCTGGGGCGGATCGATGATCGCCACCGAGGTCTCGGACATCCTCTTCGGCACCCCCCGGGTCACCCCCAACAGCGTCAACGTCGGGGTCCTGAAAGCCGACCAGGTCAACATCGTCGTCCACGGCCACAACCCGGTGGTGTCCGAAATGCTCCTGCAGGCCTGCCAGTCATCGGAGCTGATCGACCTGGCGCGCGCCAAGGGCGCCCAGGGGATCAACCTGGCCGGCCTGTGCTGCACGGGCAACGAACTGCTCATGCGCCACGGGATCCCCATGGCCGGCAACCACCTGATGACCGAGCTGGTGATCGCCACCGGCGCGGTGGAGATGATGCTGGTGGACTACCAGTGCATCATGCCGTCCCTGGGGGCGGTCGCCGCCTGCTACCACACCCGCATGATCAGCACCAGCGACAAGGCGCGCTTCCCGGGGATGACCCACCGCGAGTTTCACCCGGACAACGCCCGGGAGCTGGCCCGGACCCTGGTGACCGAGGCCATCGAGAACTTCAGCCGCCGCGGCGAGGTCTATATCCCGGTGACACCGGTCCCGTCCCTGGGCGGCTTTTCGGTGGAAACCATCCTCGAGGCCCTCGGGGGCTCGCCGGAACCGCTGATCGCGGCTATAAAAACCGGCCAGATTCGCGGGGCTGTCGGCGTGGTGGGCTGCAACAACCCCAAGATCCGCCACGACTTCGGCCACGTGACCCTCACCCGGCGGCTGATCGAAAACGACATCCTGGTGGTGGACACCGGCTGCGCCGCCATCGCCAACGCCAAGGCGGGCTTCAAGGTGGCCGAGGCGGTCCGCTATGCGGGGCCCGGCCTGCGCGAGGTCTGCGGCGCGCTGGGCATCCCGCCGGTGCTGCACATGGGCAGCTGCGTCGACAACGTGCGCATCCTGGTTCTGGCCGCGGCCCTGGCCGACGCCCTGGGCGTCGACATCAGCGATCTGCCGATCGCCGGCGCGGCGCCGGAGTGGTACTCGGAAAAGGCGGTCTCCATCGGCGCCTACTTCGTGGCCTCGGGGGTCACCACGGTTCTCGGCCCCATGCCGCCCATCACGGGCAGCATGAACGTGGTCAAGCTGCTCACCGAGGGGCTGGCGGACCTCCTGGGCGCCACTTTCGCCGTGGAGCCCGACCCCGAAAAGGCCGCCGTCCTGATCCGGCGGCACATCGAAGACCGGCGGGCCAAGCTGGGACTGGCGGCAGTCCAGGTCTAGCCCGCGGCAGAGGCCGGAGAGCGGAAACCGTGCGAAACCCCCGGAGGGGCTGTTTGGAGCTGCCCCCAAGGGGGGGTTTTCCGCCAAAAGAACGGGCAAGCCGCCGATTGCCGGGACCCGCTCCAAGATATCGACAATCATGGGGAAAATCCGATGAAACTCGCCACAGCCGCCTATCACAACCACGAAGGGGCCTGCATCCTGTCGCCCCGCGGGCTCATCCCGATTGCGGCCGTCAACCGCCGCTGCAACTGCAACTGGCCCACCGGCTTGGCCGGCCTGCTGGCAACCGGGGCCCTGGCGAGGCTGCAGGCCTGGTACTGCGCCGAGGGCCAAGGCGCGCTGGCGGCCCTACCCGGGACGGAAATGCTGCCCGCCTCGGAGATGCGCTGGCGCCCCCCTTACCGCCATCCCCACAAGATCTGGGGCATTGGCCTCAACTACCGCGAGCATGCCGCCGACCTGGCCGAAAGCGCGCCCCAGGGCATTCCGGCCAGTTTCATGAAGCCCGACACGGCCCTGATCGGGCACGGTGACACCATCGAAATCCCCACCGCATCGGAGCGCACCACGGCCGAAGCCGAACTCGGGATCATCATCGGCCGCAAGTGCCGCCACGTGGCGCGCGCTGACTGGCTGAAAGTGGTGGCCGGCTTCACCGCGGTGATCGACATGACGGCCGAGGACATTCTGCGCCAAAACCCCCGTTATCTGACCCTCGCCAAGAGTTTCGACACGTTTTTCAGCTTCGGTCCGGTGGTGCTGACCCCCGAAGAGATCCCGGACGTCAGCCGCCTGGAGGTCGCCACGGTGCTCAACGGCCGGGTGCAGGCCGCCAACTCGGTGGCCAACATGACCTTTCCGCCGGATTTTCTGGTGGCCTACCACTCCCGCGGCATGACGCTGCTGCCGGGGGACATCATTTCAACCGGAACGCCGGGCGCGGCCGTGATCCGCGACGGGGATGTGGTGGAGGCCCGCATCACGGGGTTCCCCCGGCTGTCCAATCCGGTGCACGACCTCAAATCGGCGCCGCACCCCAACGACCGCTGCGGTTGACGGACCGGCACCCAAACCCAGGCTGCCGACGATGGTCAACCCCCCACGAGGTGAACATGGCTGCCCCCCACGCCCCCTCTGTCAT
>JBAPYE010000206.1:0-12765 GCA_049284575.1 Desulfobacterales bacterium | reverse complement strand
CAACAAGAGCACCGGCATGACGAACTTTTTCACCCAAAGCGGGGAAATCGTCTTTGACCTTGCAAATGTTGTCTTTTTTGCATCCAAGGCAGGCAATACAGGGACGCACGTTAATCTTGCTGAGCTTAACGAATTCTGAAGACAAGCCGCTGCTTTCAAGAACTGCCTGAATCAAACGGTCGGTGTTGCTGTTTTTAATGGGACTGCCGGAAATACCGATAATTTGAGGTTGCATTTTTAGGCCTCCTTTGCTGATCATTCGTGAAATTATTGTCACCGTATGATCTTTGTGGCAAATTTTCTGTAGCAACTATTACAATTTTGAAAATAATTTTGCAGATTTTTTACGTGCTTTCATGGCCCGGGGAATATCAACTTTACAGGCACCAGTTGAAAAACCGATATCTCAATGCGTCAGAGGAAACTGAATCACCACGCTATGGGGACTTTGTTCCCCATGCTCTTTTGCAACATTGCAAAGTACCCGATAAAGACGAGCCTCAAGGTTTACATTCGCAAGGCCGCCTACGTGGTTTGGGAGACAGGAAATCCTTTCGCTAAGGGTTTTATTGACCTGGAGGCCAACCGTGGGATGCTGTAGCATCAATTCTTCAAATTGAGTTCGTATGAGAAAAACCTCGTCGGCTGTATCGCCCTGCAAAAATAATGTTTGCCCTTTCGCCGATTTATTTGGATGGGAGAGTTAATTAGGCTGTTTTCAACGCAGGCAGGATGAGCCGTTTGTCTTTATGGATAATTTTACCGGCTGCTTTAAGCGTTTTCATGGCGCGGGTAATGCTGACTCGATGGGCTCCTGTTAAAAAGCTCAGATCTTCATGGGTCAATGGGAACTGGATAACGGTTCCCTGTGGCCTGATCATTCCATGCTCTTTGGCAACACTGGTGAGTACCCTGTACAGCCGGTCTTCAATATTGGTGACTGCCAGACTTCCCACCCGCCTTGTCAACCAAGAGATTCGTTCACTGAGGTTTTTGATGATCTGTAAGCCGACCTTGGGATATTTTAAGACCATTTTTTCAAATTGGCTACGGCTGAAACCGCAGGTCAAGGTATCTTCGAGGCAGTAAGCGCTGACAGGGTAATACCCCTCTTCCGAAAACATGTTTTCACCGACAAAGTCACCGGCCTTACGGATATCCAGTGTCAATTCGGTCCCATCTTCAAGAACTTTGGAAAGCTTGACACGTCCACCTTTAATAAGAAACATTTCGTCGGTTGGATCTCCCTGCAAGAACAACGCTTGGCCTGTGGTCGATCTTTTCCGCAATGCATCACGGCTGAGCGCTTTAATTTCCTCTGCTTCGAGGTTCTGGAATATCCACAGGCGGCCAATGCAGGTTGGCGAAAGTTCAATGTCGCCCCCAGCAATGTTTTCACATAGACAAGCCATTTAATGCCTCTATTATGATCGGATTTGGTTTTTACTCATTGATTGGTTCTCTTAATATCCTATAAAATTATTTTGTCTGTCGCAACTGATACAATTATCGTGACTTATCAATATATTGTGCTCAGTCTGTTTACCTCTAACATAAATTTTCGTTAAATCTGGCCAGTACCCGATTTTGATTCGAGGTGCTTACCGAATCTTCGAACATGCGAAGTTATCGCTATTTTGTGCGTTGACCGGTTCCGGCGCAAAGAGGACTGGCATGCCATGCCATATCCTGCATCCTTGCGATCATTGACACCTCAGATTTAAATTTTTATACTCGCTCGCTTAAAAAGCAAGTTTTTATCAACCAACTCAACGAGGAGGTTGCGGCCTGAAGTGTTAAGCGCGCGGGCAACCCACGGGAAAAGTGGAGAAATCGGAATGGAAACCCATAGCAAGCCTTTTTTTGGAACCTTGCTGTCATGGCTGTCGTACCTGATTGCCGCCGCACTGATCCCAGCGCAGGCGGCAGCGACCGTGCAACCGACTTTCGAACAAGGCGCAGCCGACTTCCCCAGCGATATCGTGATGGTTCAAACCGACAGCCCGCGCCAGACCATCGAGACCTTTCAAGGGTTGACGCGCAACCTTGAGGAACGTTTCAGGGTCTATCTGGTTGACAAATCGCGCGCCAACTTCGATGCCCTGGAGAGTCTCGTTCCCCTTTTCCACGCGCTGATGGATCTGTCGGCGGTGGCTCCCAGCGCCCGCTACGATGTCGGGATGGATACGCTGGGCTATCTGCTGGACATTTTCGGGCGCATTGACCCGCGCTACCTGGAAGCCAGCCCGGACCAGACCGCCGTCGAGGCCGGCGAGGTGGGCGAATACTGGCGCATCCCCCGCACGCCCATCGTCATCGCCCGAATCCAGGAGGGGGAACGTGAAGGCGAGTTTCTGTTCGCCGCACGCACCGTCACGGTGGCGCCCAGATTCTACAAACGCATCGCCCATCTTCCCCTGCGGTCGTCGCTGGAGATCCAGAGTTGGACCCGCACGATCCCGCAAGTCACCGGCCCGATGATCCCGAGATGGATACCGGCCAACATACCGGCCCCGTTGCAGGAGATCTGGCTGAAAACGCCGATTTGGAAGGTAATCGCCGTCGTCCTGATGACCGTTTTAGGTGCGGTCCTGCTGATCGTTTTCCATCGCATGGTCAACCGCAACACCTCCAAATACCAGCTCTCCGCAGCGCTGAGACGCGCCTTGACACCGATTGCGATCCTTTTGTTTTTCCACTGGCTTTCAAACTTCATCACCTTTCAGGTCAACGTCGCCGGAGGCTTTGCGAGAATTGTCGAAACCACGGCGACAATCATCATGTACCTTGCCGTTGCATGGCTGGCCTGGCTGCTCCTGCGCGCCCTGTTCGCGGGGATCGTGCGGTCGCGCAATATCCCGGTTGACAGCTTCGATGCCCACCTCTGGCGCCTCGCCGGAAAGGTGCTCGGCATCGTCGCGGCGGTGATCATTCTCGCCCGCGCGGCAAGCTTTTTGGGGGTTCCGCTCTATAGTGTCATCGCCGGTCTGGGAATCGGCGGTTTGGCCGTGGCGCTCGCCATCCGCCCGACTCTGGAGAATCTGATCGGCGGCATCATTCTCTACGTCGACCAGCCCGTGCGGGTCGGGGACTTCTGCAGCTTCGACGACAAGACCGGCCACATCGAGAGCATCGGTGTGCGCTCGACCAAGTTGCGCGCGTTGGACCGCACCCTGATTTCCATCCCCAACGCGGCGTTGGCCGACATGCAGTTGATCAACTACGCCAAGTGCGACCGCATGCTGATCCTGGCGACAATCGGCCTGCGCTACGAAACCGAGCCGGATCAACTGCGCTACGTGCTGGTCAAGATCCGCGAAATGCTGCACGCCCACCCGCGGATCGACAGCGAGACGATCCGGGTGCGGTTCTTCGAATACGGCGCCTCCTCTCTGGACATCCAAATTCGGATCTATGCGCTGACCCGGGACTGGAACGAGTTCTTCGCCATCCGGGAAGATGTTCTGCTGCGAATCAACGACATCGTCCGCGAGGCCGGCACCGGATTCGCCTTCCCGTCGCAAACGATGTACTTCAGCCGCGACCAGGGGCTGAACGAGAAAAGCAGCCAGGCGGCGATCAAGGCCGTGCAGTCCTGGCGGCGATCCGGCAAACTGCCGTTCCCGCGCCTATCGCGGGAGCGCATCGACCGGTTGCACGGAACCCTCGACTACCCGCCGCGCGGATCGGTGGAGGCGGGTGCTCCCCCCGAGGACTGGGGCGAAGCGGCCGAGCCTCTATCCTCCACGCCGGAACCCGCCGAGGGAACGGGAGAGGACAAGAAGAAACAAACAACCTAATCCCGTTAAGAGACCCCTTACAACTTGAGCAGCGCATCGAGGAGGCCCATGCTGGTTTCTTTCTTCTTCACCGCCAGAAAGGGAACGGTGGTACTGCGGTAAGGCCCTTCAGGTCTGCCTTTTTGATAAATTCCATATAGTCCCTTTGCGCGTGGCCCTTCATGATCTCGGCAAACTCCTCATAACTCTTGCCGGTCTTGTAAAAACCGATAGGGACGCTGTAAACATGCAGGCAGTATATCTCCTTGATCCCGCTGGCGGCCAGACCGATCGACACACCGACTTCCATTTGCCGGGGCTGGGGGACCGTTGCGGATCAATCTCGACTATTTTTGTAACTAATTGAAATAATATTTTTATTGACTTTGATTTGCGAATAGGATTTAGTGTCCGGCAGTACCAGTTGATGATTTTTTTGCTGGTTCCACAGAGGCGCCTTCCCAATGGGCAAGAACAGCAAGTCATCGCGGAACTGCTCACCTTGGTCCGATCCGACCAGTATCCGGTCGGATCGGCCCTTGCCTCCAAGCGCAAACTCGCCCGGGAATTTCACGCCAGCCGCAACACCGTCAGAAACGCCATTCGCAACCTCGAAGCCCGGGGACTGCTCCAGGTCCGCTGCGGCAGTGCTGCTATCTGCTCTGCACGGAGGACCTCTACGAGCCCCTGTGGCCTGCAGCGAGGTCTTCGCATTGCTGAGTGAACAGCAGCAGCACCCGGCGGGATAGAAACCCGGCCTCGTCAGGCCGGTCATTTACAGCAACGCAGATCGGCAATACTTCAACCGGTATGAAAGGAGGGTGTCCACATGAGGTCCGTTCGAATTGCCAACAGGTTGTCCTGGGTCATTGGCTGCGCCATGCTGATGCTGTTCGGCTCGCTTCTTTTCCTGGGGGGCTGGCGCGTAAATGCGGCCGACACGTCGCAAAAACGGATGATGCACAAGGAAGCTTTCAAGGTCTACCAGCAGAAGTGCCTCGCCTGCCACGATTCGGTGGCCGACCCTGAAAAGCCGGGACGCACCCGGGACGAGTGGCATCTGTCGGTCAATGTGATGCACGGTTACGGGCTCGATCTGAGCATACAGGAAAGCGAGATGATCATCGACCTTCTCTATGACCTGCGCAGGGGAATCGAAAAGGAAGCGGGCTGATTGTTTCAGTTTCAGAACCCACAGAGGGAGGAAAGAAAATGAAAAGAAGAGCATTCCTGAAATCACTGGCCGTCAGCGGCGTAGCCGCCTCGATCGCCTCTACGGGCGTGATGCCGCGCAAAGCCGAGGCCGCCAAGAAGATCGCCTTCGGCGAGGTCAAGAGCGTTAAGATCGACGTGCTCACCGAGACCAGCTGGTTCGACAATGACAACCTCAAGGCCCACATGGTGGACTACGGCGGGGCCATGACCAGCCAGTACGCCATCCCCTGGGATTGGGACAACGCCGGGGGCTATGCCGCCTTGATCACCGTCACCACCCTCGAGGGCCAGGAGCGCAAGTTCCTCCTTGACTCCGGGTGGAACAACGACTGGATGGACTACATTTGGGAGATGAACGGCATTCCGGAGATGCTCAAGAGCGGCGAGATCGAGTTCATGGTGCTCTCCCACTGGCACCTGGACCACTACTGGGGGATCGAGTCGACTCTGAAACACAAGCCCGACATAACCATGTACGCACCGGCGACCTATTACCCCGAAGACATGCAGCTGCTCAAAGGGGCGCACCTGACCGCCAAGGACAAGGAAGGAAAGGACGTTCACATCTGCAAGAACGACCACCCCCACACGGGCAATCTGGTGCTCTGCGAGGAAAAGGGCGAGACCGGCGACGGCATCTACCACCTCATGCCCGGCGTCGCCGCGCGCATGTTCGACGTGCCCATCCTGCTGCGTGTACGGGGAGAGAACGTGCTCTATTTCAACGTCAAGGACAAGGGCATCGTCACCGTGACCGGCTGCTGCCATCCCGGCATCCTGTCGCTTTTTTCCTATGCGAAAAAGAACTTCGAAGGCTACAAGCCCTACGGGTGCTATGGCGGCCTGCACATCACCCTCTTCGAGACCTGGGAGCCCAAGTTCGATGACATCATCAAGGGCGTCGCGGCCTTCCAGATCCAGAAGCTGGGCTGCAACCACTGCACCGGCTGGATCTGGGCCGAAAAGGCCGCTGCGGCCGGCATCCCAATCGTCAAGGGAACCGACAAGTTCAAGACCTACAAGCGCCAGTCGACCGTCGCCAAGGACACTAATGTCTTCCTGACCAACGGGGATTCGGTGCTGTTCGGATAGGTGCAGTTCTGCTGCCGGTCGGAAGATTCTATCCCGAAGGGAAAGGAAAGCCGGCAAAGTTGCTCTTTCTTTTCCCTTCACTGCCTGGGAGGGTCTGGTGATATGAGCGCAAGCGCTGAAGCGCGGCCGACATTCAACTATTTTTTTGGTCTGCTGAATTTTGTGGCGGTATTCTGTGTCGTCTGGCTGCTGTGGTACGTTTTCATGAACCCCAACGCCGTCATGCGGCTCTACACCCCCATGTACGGGTTTTCCCTGGCGGTTGCCTTCCTGGCCGCGATTGTCCTGATCCACCACATCGCCGAGGACTATCCTTTCGGCGAGCCCGCCGCCGGAGACAGCATGCTCTTGAGGGGAATCCTGCTGACGGTCATCGCCCTCGGGCTGATGTTCTTTCTGGTGTTCGGCGTCTTCTGGGGGTTCCTCGGCCGATTCGGGATCGCCTACTTCAGCCCGGACTCGATCATCGTCACCGGCGGGGTCGGGGCGGAGTTTTTCGTGGCCCGCGAGAATGCCTGTACGGCGATCGTTTATTTTCTTACCGGGTTCCTGTGGATGTCCCTGTTCTGGAGCACCGGCTTCGGCAAGTGGCCCTGGGGAGAGGCCGGCCGGGGCGTGCGCGCGTGGTCCAAATTTTTTGCCGTCGGTTTCCTGACGGTCATAATTTATTCCGTTCTTTTTCACCCCCACGTCTGCTACCTTTTCTACCCGGCCCAGACCAAGGCCGGGGTGGAGCCATGGTGGGCCGCATGGACCGAGACCGGCAGCGCCTTTGTCTGCCTCGGCCTGGTGCTATGCACCCTTTTCTGGATCGTGGCTTCGGATGCGCTCTGGGAAGGCTATCCCTGGAAACTGTTGGAACGCAACGGGGAGGGGACATTCCTAAAAGGGCTGCTGACCTTCGTGGTGACAGTGGCCCTCGGGTTTGTCCTGATGTATGTCCTCCTGCAGGTGATGACCTCTTTCTGGGACGCGCCCTTCATGGGCGGCCAGTACACCGACGGGCCCGATTTCCGCTTCATCCACGCCGGGGAAATCGCGGGATTTCTCGTCCTGGCGACCTTCATGCTGAAAACCTATTTCAACAATTTTCCCAACGTCGGGGGAATCTGGGCCCGGTGCATCGCGCGCACGGTCATCGCCGCTGCCGGCGCCGGTGCCTTGTATGGGTTTTACTATTCGCCGCTGGCGACGTTTTTCCTAGCCAAGGTGCCCGGTGTGGCCCAGCCCGGAGACACCCCCCTGGTATGGACGATCATTTTTTTGAGCGTGATCATGATCCAGGCCGACTTCATGAAGGGCTGGCCCCTGAGAAAGGTGTAGCGGGAAGGAGCTGCCGAGATGGCCGACGCGTGCAGGCGTTATTTTTTGAAGCACTATTTTCTGCGCCAGGTAGGTGAGATCGTGTCCGGGTTCGCCGCCGGGGTCAAGGAGGCCGAGAAGGCGGAGGCCTTCGACTCCTTTTTCGGCTCCTACGAGTCGAGCTACGCCCTGACCCTGGCCTACCCGGATGACATCCTCATGGAAACCGCACGCGTGCATGGGATTGAGACCGAGGGTAGGGAAAAAAACGATATCGTCCGGGAGCTTTTCATCAAGCAGGGAGGGTACTGACATCGACTCGGAGAGTTTTTTAAGAACCCAGATCGACAACATGCTCGTCACCGCCTCCTGGTTCGAAGATTTCAAGCGGACGCTCGGTATCGAAGGGGTCAGCCAGGTGTGGGGCGAAAGGCCTGCATGGTACTTCTGGATCGGCGGGGCTCCGGGTGCCTACCAGCTCCAGCTGGAGGATGCCGAAATGCAGCCGGACAGCGGCTGCCGGGGTGTTTTTTCGATCCGTTGCTACCCTTACGCGGACACAGCTTTCTACGCAGGGTTTTCAGCCGAGGAAAGCGGTGTGGTCGAAAGCGGCCTTTTCGACCACACCCGCACCCCCCGCGCCGAGTCCCGCGGGCGGATTCCCGACCACCTCTTCAGCGTCGCCGTCTTCGAGCTCGCCCTGCAGGCGGACGGCACGGCCATGGGCGCCACCCTCGAAAGCCTCGACCGCATGATCGTGAGAAACGCCGGCCCGGTTCCCCGCACTGATCGTGCCGCGGGGGAAGCCGGCCGGCCAACGCGCGGTGAGCCGATCCGCAACGTGAGCGCGTGGGCGCTGGCCTACCCGCTGTTCGATTGCCTGGTCTGCCTGTGGGTACACTACCGCCGTCAAAAGCCGCTTCACATCCGCATGACCCGTGACGCCGGATTCGAAACCATTCTGGATCCGCCGCGTCAGCCCGTCTGCCGCGACACCGACGCCATCGGGGTTTACACCCTGGAAATCGCCTTTGATGCCCGGAGCGGCGACCACGGACAGGACCCGGGCCGCGAAGACGGCTCTGACCGCGGAAGCGTCATCTTCGAACACCACGCTCCCTGCGGGCATTTCCACCCTCCCGGGACAACCGTTCCCCTGATCGGTGCGCTGAATCCCGGCTGGTGGTCTCTAGCGGACACCCGCTTTACGTGCGGGCTGGCCACCACCTGCGGCTGTGCGCACGACCACTGATTCGATTCGGGCTGATGGAAAGCGCTTGCAGCCAAGCTGCTGAAAAAGAGACCAGAGATAGAAACTCGCTTTTCGCAACCGTCCTAATCGCCACCGCCCGAATTGTACCCTGCCAGTTTGTAAGCCCAACATGCAGTGTCGGAGGGAATGACATCATCCGCTTCGGCCTTCCAGCGCTTTCCACGCGCCACATTGCTGAAATACCCTTAGTAGCGCACCATCTGCTCGCCCTCGTTGGCCGCCTAATAGATGCAGGCATCCAGTATAGACAGCACCTCTGACAGCAACTCGTCATTGCCATGTTCGATTCGCTTGGCATGACGAGCACCGAAATCAACAGATTTAACTTGCTCAACCATAATGAAACCTGTCAGCTTTCTGTCTTTCGGGATAGGGACGTGGAAGGGGAAACCACGGTCAGTGTTTGTAACTGGGCACACGATGGCAAGACCTGTGCTGCGGTTAAATAGATCTTTGCTAACAACTAAAGCTGGTCGTCGTCCCTTCTGCTCATGACCAGATTGTGGATCAAATGTGATCGCGATAATGTCACCTTGCTTGGGGACATAAGCAGCCATCTACCAGACCTCCTTACCAACCGGCTCGCCCCAATCGACTTCACCCGTTTGGTAGTTTTCAGGAATACGTGCGACAAGATCTTGAAGACGGCGCTTGTCGCGTATCCTTTTGGCAGGTGCGACAATCATAATGCCATCTTTGACACTTATATCCACCTCATCCCCGACTTCAAGTTGCGCATCTGCCAGCAAATTCTTGGCAAGACGAAGCCCTTGGCTATTCCCCCATTTTTGAATTTTTGCAAGCATATGACCACCTCCTATTGTATATCCGAAGTATAGCCATGTTTAGAAAAATGGGCAATGAAAATTTTTGGGCCAACGGCTAACGACACCATCACTGGCGGGAATGAAGCGCAGTGGAATTCCCGTCAGAATGGATGGCATGGTTGAACTTGACCGGGCTTGTTCAACTACCGGATAAGATCGTGGTTTGTTTCACTCACCTGTTCAGGAAATCTTTATAGCTTCAGCAGCGCATCGAGGAGGCCCATGCCGGTTCCTTTCTTCTTCACCGCCACAAAGGGAACGGTGGTGCTGTTGATGAGGTGTTCCGTGACACTCCCCAGCAATACACCGGCACCCGCTTTTCGGCCCCTGGCGCCGATAACGACCAGGGAGATTCCACGCTCTTTGATCACCTCCTCGATACCCCGGTATTCCTTCTTGTCCAGTTTGAATATGGGGACTGCGCTAAGGCCCTTCAGGTCCACCTTTTTGATAAATTCCGCATAGTACCTTTGCGCGTGGCCCTTCATGATCTCGGCAAACTCCTCATAACTCTTGCCCGTCTTGTAAAAACCGATGGGCACGCTGTAAACATGCAGGCAGTATATCTCCTTGATCCCGCTGGCGGCCAGGCCGATCGACACACCGACTTCCATGGCATCCATCGCGTTTTCCGAAAAATCCACCGGAACAAGAATATTCGTGAACCACGCCTTGCTCCCCTCCGGCACAAACAGCACGGAACATGGCGCCTTGCGGGCCAGCTTTTCAAACAACGCACCCGTGGACCCGGGCTCGCCCCGCTTCCTCATCACGACGAGATCGATATCCTCTTCCTTGACCATACGCAAAAACTCGATCAGCGGCGCCCCCTCAACGACCTGATAACTGATCTCGGTATCGGGATGGCCATCAAAGTATTGGTGAACCAATTCCTTCATCTGGCCTCGGGCATATTCACCAACCGGTTGAAAGAGATCAGGATACTCCTTCAGGAGGTCTTCCGGGAGGTCCACACTGCTTGCCACGTGGAGAAACACGACCTTCTCCGCACGCGCCAGCCGGCTGATCATCGCAGCGTAACGAATTCCGGCCCCGTCTTGCTCGGCAAAGGAGATCCCCACTAAAAGACGTTTGAATCGATACATCCCGTCACTCCTTTCTCATTCCCCGCAGTTCTGAAGGATTTTGCTGACCGCCTGGAAGGGACGTGCTGGTGAAGAAGGTCAAGCTTCTGGTAAACTTTTCGCAGTTCAATCGAAAGCGCGATCATGACGACGCCGCAGCCGGCCTGCGCCGGTAGCGCGGCCAGTCCTGCCAAACGGCCATTTCCCGACACGCCGGCCGGCAAGCGCGGAAAAATAGAAGGGCAGCCCCATCGATGGGTGTGGGCGGGTTGAGCCTTTTGGGGAAGCTGGCTGCCCAAGTGTTTGGCTGTTCGGGCATCGTGAGGGTTTCGCAAATTCCAATTTCTGCAAAACCTTCAAATTAGATCGTCTGGTCCCACCCGCCGGCACGGCCGTTAGGGCGCGGCCACCAGGTTCATAATCAGCCTGACCGCAGTGGAAATGTCCATCTTGGCCATATTCACCACCAGGTGGTAGAGGGCCGGATCGTCGTAATCGGTCTTGCCGATCTTGCGATAAAGATTGAGACGTCGTTTTTCTTCGCGGTTGACGACCTGTGTGGCCTGACTTTCGGAAAAATCGTAGCGCTCAGTCATGAATTTGACGCGGTTTTTGAAATCATTGACCAAGAGGATGTGGTAGGCATCGGGATGATCATGAAGAATGTATTGACTGCCGCGCCCCAGGACGACGACGTTGCCTTCTTCTGCGATCTGCGCAATGATGACGACGAGGTAGTCGAGGTAAAGCCTTTCGTCCATGTAACCGCGTTCGTCCTTTAGGATGCGGTCCACCAGGCGTTTTGAAACCATGCTGGAGACGACCCTGGAAAGCTTGCCGCCGGCTTCCTTTTCGATGGACTCGACCCAGTGGGGCGACACATTGGCCGCCTCGGCCACCATTTGAATGATGTCATCATCGGCGAACGTGTAGCCCAGTTTGTCGGCAACCATTTTTCCGACGGTTTTACCCCCCGCGCCGAATTGCCTTGAAATCGTAATTACCGCCATTAACCCCTCCTGTTTGATTTCATGAACCCCAGGACAAATCCTGCGGTTGCATTTATAGCTTTTCCGGCGGGATGAGCAGGGTCGGATAATCCGACTTTTCCGCGATATTTCGCGGCGTGCTGCCGAGCCATCGCTCCACCCAATTCGCTTTTCCGGACGATCCCATGACGATCAGCGTTGCCTGGCAATCCCGCGCGGCCTTCTCGATCTCTTGGTCCGGGGTACCGACGTAGACATGTGGAGATGCGGGAATCCCCTCGGCTTCGAAAATGTGGCAAATCTGGTCCAATCGCGCGCGTATTTCCTTGCGCGTTTTCTGAATCGCCATCGCCGAACCGCTGAGCTTTTTCTGGTCGGCAACGTGCACGACATGGATTTTATTGATGATCCCCTTGAGTTCCTTCAGGTAATCAACGGCCCTCAGGCTGGCCGGTGACCAGTCGGTCGCCAGGACGGGCGTTTCAAAAGGCTTTTCGAGAGCGAACGAACTCTCCGACAGATACTTGTAAACGAGAATCGGCTTGGCTGTCCGATGCAGCAGCTCGGTGATGTCCGATCCGGCATACAGCTGCTCAATCACGCCCTTTTGCGACCGCCCGACGACGATCAGGTCGGCTTCCTCCTTCTGGGCGGCCTTGATCACCTCGCCCACCAGGTTGCCGACGACAATGTAGGCGCCGACCTCCATGCCCTGTTCAAACAGGTTCTCCGCCCAATCGATAAAGCGGATGTTGGCAGTTTCGCGCAGCCGGATTTCGGCTTCCTTGCTGTAACCGGTGCCCCGGCGCATGGCCACCCGTTCGCGCTCGATAATGTTGACGAAGACCACGTGTTCGAGGCCGACCTGCCGCAGACTCAAAAGGGCTTGGAGGGCGTCAAAGCCCAGCTCCTCGAATTTGGTGACAAACAACAGTTTTTTTATTTTCATGGCTTGTTTCGTCTTTTGTCGAAGTGTGCCGATGGATATCCGCCGCATCACCCGATGATTTTTTTGATGGTCGCAGCCAAATCTTCGGCATCCACTGGTTTTTCGAGATAGGCTTCGGGCTCGGGAACGGTGGCATCACCGAACTCCGCCAGGACCTTTTGGGAACGCAGAAAGGATTTTTCAGCTATCCCGGACAGCATGATAATGGGTATGTGTTTGAGATTCTTGTCCGTTTTGAGTTCGCGGTATAACCG
>JBAPYE010000205.1:0-8499 GCA_049284575.1 Desulfobacterales bacterium | reverse complement strand
GAATAGAAAGGAGCAAACATGCGCGAGGTGGTGTTGGTCAGCGGGGCGCGGACGGCTATCGGGGCCTTTGGCGGTGGGCTGAAATCAGTGCCGGTGGTGGACATGGGGGCGTTGGTGATGAAAGCGGCCCTCAAGAGAGCCGGATTGCGGCCGGTGACGAGCGAGGATGTGAAGGCTTTTGCGCCGGAAAAATTGAAGGGCCAAGGGCTGGTGGCGCCGGAAAAAACCGGCTACGACTGGGACGAGAGCGCCATGCCGGTGAATGTCGACGAGGTCATCATGGGCAACGTCCTGCAGGCCTGCCAAGGCCAGAACACCGCGCGTCAGGCCATGATCCGCGCCGGTATCCCCAAGGAGACCCCGGCCTTCACCATCAACAAGGTCTGCGGCTCCGGGCTCAAGGCGATCGCCCTGGCCGCCGACGCCATTCGCGGCGGGGACGCCGATGTGGTCGTCGCCGGCGGGCAGGAGAACATGAGTCTCGCCCCCATGGCGCTGCCCAAGGCCCGCTGGGGCCATCGCATGGAATTGACCGGCACCGGCGACATCTACGACCTGATGGTCTTTGACGGCCTCTATGAAATTTTTTACGGCTATCACATGGGCGTCACCGCCGAAAACATCGCCGCCGCTTACGACATCAGCCGCCGCGAGCAGGACGAACTGGGGGTGCTCAGCCACAGCCGGGCCCGCAAGGCCATCACCGACGGCCTTTTTGCCCAGGAAATCGAACCGGTGGTGATCAAGAGCCGCAAGGGGGATATCGTTTTCGATACCGATGAACGGCCCATGGACACCAGCCTCGAAAAAATGGCCAAACTGCGGCCGGCTTTCAAGTCCGACGGCAGCGTGACTGCCGGCAATGCCTCCGGCATCAACGATGCGGCCGCGGCGGTGGTGCTGATGAGCGCCGCCAAGGCTGCCGAGCTGGGCCTGGAGCCGATTGCGCGCATCAAGGCCTATGCCGCCGGGGGCGTGGACCCGGCTTACATGGGACTCGGCGTGGTGCCGGCGGTGCGCAAGGTGCTCAAAAAAACCGGCATGACGGTGGGCGACCTGGGCATGATCGAGTTGAACGAGGCCTTCGCCGCCCAGGCCATCGGCTGCATGCGGGAGTTGGGCATTCCGACGGATTTCCCCAACCAGCTCGGCAGCGGCATCTCCCTGGGGCACCCCATCGGGTGCACCGGCGCCCGCCAGATGGTCACCGCCATGAACCACCTCAAGCGCACCGGGAAAAACAGCGCCCTGATCACCATGTGCATCGGCGGTGGCATGGGCATGGCGATGGTCATTGAAAGGTGATGCCAAGCGGCCTTTTTCCTTTACTTTATAGGCGCTTATTGCTATGAATGGCAAGTTGCGGAGGCGCCTGGCGCGCCTCCGCAGGCCAAAGTGGGTTTTCAGCAGCTCAAAGGAGTCAAGCGATAATGGATATTCCGAGAAGATTGGGAATTTTGGTGGTATTCGGCGTTCCGGTCATCGTCGGCGGCGGGATCGTCTATGCCCTTTTCGGTGATCTGAAACCGGTGATGATCTACCAGGTGCTTCTGCTGCTTGTGGCCGGCGCGCTGGTCAGCCGATAGCCCCCCTGTCCGGTGAGGGGTGCGGCCAGGAATAATGGCCTATCGCGATTGCGCCAGCCTTCGGCTGCCGCCAAGGTCCAACCGCGGCCCTGACCCCCCAGAACTCCTTTATCGACTTTGGCCGCGCCCCTGCTGGGAATGATTTCCGGCGGCGGCGCGGCGGCGTTTCAATTGCGCTGCCCGCTTTGCCGTTATATTTGCGGATCGGCGGGGTGGCATCAGCCATACGCCGGCGCCCCTTCACGGCTCCAATCGAGGCGGCTGCCTCCCGAGAGCAGTCAGATGGAAAATAGGCACCTGCGCTACCCGATCCTGTGGTTTTTCCTGATCCTGTTCATGGTTTCCATCTTGTTGCTGGGCTGGTTGATGCGGCCGTTCATCGCGATCATCGTTCTGGCCGCCGTGGTGAGCAGCGCCTTTCATCCGCTGCACTGGTTTTTGAGCCGGGTCCGCGGAATTTCCCCTCGACTGGCCTCTTTGTTCACCTGTTTGGTGATTTTTTTCATTCTGTTCATCCCGATTGTTTTTTTGGTGGGGGTGCTGGCCAAAGAGGCCAATGATCTTTATCGCAAGGCCCTCAGCGCCGTGCTGGTCGGTGAAATCCGGCAGCTGCTGGAAGGCAGCCTGCTGTTGGAGCGGGTCAATGCCTTCCTGTCCCCTTTCAATTTCCAGGTGACCGGAGAGGCCCTCAACGCCGCCTTGACGGAGCTTGCCAAGGAGGTCGGTCTGTTTCTCTACAAGCAGGCCAATGCGATTGCCGCCAATACGCTCAGTTTTCTGTTTAATTTTTTCATGATGCTGCTGGTCAGCTTTTTTCTGCTGATCGACGGTGAGCGGCTGGTGGCCTTTATCGAGGACCTCTCACCGCTGCCCCAGCGCCAGGATCAAATGCTGGTGCAGAAGTTCCGCGACATGGCCGGGGCCATCCTGATCGGCAATGGGATCTGCGGGTTGATCCAGGGTGTTCTCGGCGGCGCCCTGTTTGCCCTTTGCGGGTTGAGCTCGCCTATTCTGTGGGGAGTGATCATGGCCATCCTGGCCTTTCTGCCCATCGTGGGGATTGGGGTGGTGTTGGTGCCGGCCTCGGTTATCCTGCTGATGCAGGGGCGGGTCGCTGCGGGTATTTCTTTTCTGGTTTTTTACGTCGTGGTTTCCTGCGGCATCGAGTATTTCTTCAAACCCAAACTGGTCGGCTCACGGGTGCAGATGCACACCCTGCTGGTGTTCTTGGCCATTTTGGGGGGGATGAAGCTCTTCGGCATTCTGGGCATCATCTACGGCCCCCTGGTGGTCACGGCTTTTCTGACCCTGACGGAAATTTACCGGGTCAACTACCAGGCGCTGATTGCGCCCAGCGGCAAAGAACTCTGAGCGCCGCTCGCCGACCGCAGACGTACATTTGGATTTTACGCGAACAAACGAGGCGAAAAAGGTCGTTTGGCCGAAACCGCCAGGATTGAACCCATATGCAGACAGAATTTTACCCTGAAATCAGCATCGAGAAGGAGATGCGCAAATCCTATCTCGATTATGCCATGAGCGTCATCATCGGCCGGGCCCTGCCCGACGTGCGCGACGGGCTCAAGCCGGTTCACCGGCGGGTGCTCTTCGCTATGAGCGAACTCAACAACGACTGGAACAAACCCTACAAGAAATCGGCGCGCATCGTCGGTGACGTCATCGGCAAGTACCACCCCCACGGCGACTCGGCCGTATACGACACCATCGTCCGGATGGCCCAGGACTTTTCCCTGCGCTACCCGATGGTCGACGGCCAGGGCAACTTCGGCTCCATCGACGGCGACCCGGCGGCCGCCATGCGCTACACCGAAATCCGCATGACGCGCCTGGCGCATCAGATGCTGGCCGATCTGGAAAAGGAAACCGTCGATTGGGTTCCCAACTACGACGAGTCCCTCAGCGAACCGGCCGTCCTGCCGGCCAAAATACCCTCGCTGCTGATCAACGGGTCCTCCGGGATTGCCGTGGGCATGGCCACCAACATCCCGCCCCACAACATCACCGAAGCCGTCGACGCCATTACCGCCCTGATCGACACCCCCGAGCTCACCTCGGAGGAGTTGATGGCCTTCATTCCCGGGCCGGATTTTCCCACGGCAGGCATTATTTACGGCACCCAGGGGATTCGCGAGGCCTACCGGACCGGGCGCGGAATTATCCGGGTGCGTGCGCGCGCCCATGTCGAGGAAGACGACAAAACCGGGCGTGAAAGCATCATTGTCACTGAACTGCCCTACCAGGTCAACAAGGCCCGACTGATTGAAAAGATCGCCGAACTCGTCAAGAACAAGCAGATCGAGGGGATCAGCTTCGTGCGCGACGAGTCGGATCGTCAAGGCCTGCGGATTGCCATCGGGATCAAACGCGATGCCATGGGGGGGGTGATCCTCAACCAGCTCTACAAGCACACCCAGATGTCCAACAGCTTTGGCATTATCTTTCTGGCCGTGGTCGACGGCCGCCCGGAGCTGCTGTCGCTGCGCGAAATCCTGGACCACTTCATCGAGCACCGCAAGCAAATCATTCTCCGGCGCACCCGTTACGACCTGAAAAAAGCCGAGGCGCGGGCCCATATTCTGGAAGGTCTCAAGATCGCGCTGGACAATCTCGACGCGGTGGTCAGCATGATCCGCCAGTCCATTTCCCCGGCCGAGGCCAAAAGCCGCCTGATGGCGGCCTTCACCTTGAGCGACATCCAGGCGCAGGCTATTCTGGACATGCGTTTGCAGCGGCTGACGGGGCTTGAGCGCGATAAAATCCTCGAGGAGTATGAAACCGTGCTCAAGGACATCGCGCGCTTCCGCGAAATCCTGGGGAGTGAGCGTCTCGTGCTGGACATCATCCAAGGGGAACTGCGCGAAATCAAGGCCGAGTTCGGGGATGGGCGCCGCACCGAAATCGTCGAAGCCGCTCCGGATATCAGCATCGAGGATATGATCGCCGAAGAGGACATGGTGGTCACCATCTCCAACAGCGGCTATATCAAGCGCAACCCGTTGAGCCTCTACCAGAGCCAGCGGCGCGGCGGTAGGGGCAAAACCGCCATGGGGACCAAGGACGAGGATTTCGTCGAGCACTTGTTCGTGGCCTCCACCCACCACTTTCTGCTCTTTTTCACCAACCGCGGCAAGGTATATTGGCGCAAGGTCTACGATCTGCCCCAGGCCGGCCGCCAGAGCCGGGGCAAGGCGATCGTCAACCTGCTGGATTTCGAAGAGGGCGAGAGCCTCACCACCGTTTTGGCGGTCCCGGCCTTTGAACCCGGGCACCATGTCCTGATGGCCACCAAGAACGGGGTGATCAAGAAGACCGATCTCATGGCTTTCAGCCGTCCGCGGGCCGGCGGGATTATCGCCGTGGACCTGACAGAGGGCGACGAGCTGATCGCGGCCCGCATCACCGACGGCACCCTCAACGTTTTCCTGGGCTCCGCTATGGGCCAGTCGATTCGTTTCCTCGAATCCGAGGTGCGCCCCACCGGTCGGACCGCCCGCGGGGTCCGGGGCATGACCCTCTCGGCGGGGGACCGCATCGTCAGCATGGAAGTCCTCAGCCACGGGCAGACGCTCTTCACGGCCACCGAAAACGGCTTTGGCAAGCGGACCCTGATTGACGAATACCCGGTTCAAAGACGGGGCGGCAAAGGGGTCATCACCATCAAGACAACCGAGCGCAACGGTCTCGTGGTCGCCATCCACCTGGTGGAAGAAGACGATGACGTGATGCTGATCACCGATCGTGGCAAGATCATCCGGATTCCCGTCAACGGCATCTCGGTCATCAGTCGCAACACCCAGGGGGTCACCCTCATGGGCATTGAGCCCGATGAGCGCATCGTCAGCACCGCCAGACTGGCGGAAAAGGAAGAAGTGGAATGACGCCAACACTTGATAGCGGCAGCCTCCGCATTGCCGTGATCGGGGCCGGCAGCTGGGGGTCGGCGCTTGCCAACCTGCTGGCCTGCAAAGGCTACCCGGTGCAGCAGTGGGTCTTCGAGGCGGAGGTCAGGGATCAGATCCTCAACCACCGTGAAAACCAGGTGTTCCTGCCGGGTGTCACCCTCTCGGAGAACCTGACGCCTTCAAACGATCTGGGGGCGGTGGTGGCCGAAAAGGACCTTCTGCTGGTGGTTGTCCCCTCGCATGTCATGCGGGCCGTCAGCCAGGATATGGCGGCCGCCATCAGCGGGACACCGGTGGTGGTGTCGGCCTCCAAGGGGATCGAGAACATCACCCATCTCACCATGTCGGGGATCCTGCGCGAAACCCTGCCCATGATTCCGGAATCCCGCCTGGCGGTTTTGTCGGGCCCCAGCTTTGCCCGCGAGGTGGCCCGCAACGTGCCGACCGCGGTGACCTTGGCCGCGCATGACGACGGGGTCGCGCGGCTGGTGCAGGAAGCATTTGCCACCCCATTTTTCCGGGTCTACACCAGCCGGGACCTGGTCGGAGTCGAGCTGGGCGGTGCGGTCAAAAACGTGATTGCGATTGCCGCCGGCATCATCGACGGCCTGGGCCTGGGCCTGAACACGCGCGCGGCCCTGATTACCCGGGGGCTCACCGAGATTCGTCGGCTGGGCCTGCGGCTGGGGGCCAATCCCCGCACCTTCACCGGCCTGGCCGGTATCGGGGACCTGCTGCTGACCTGCACCGGGGACCTTTCGCGCAACCACACCGTGGGCAAGAAAATCGGTCAAGGGATGAAACTGTCGCAAATCCTGGGTGAAATGCGGATGGTGGCCGAAGGGGTTAAAACCGCCAAGTCGGTCTACAATCTTTCCCGCAAGCTGGGGGTCGAGATGCCCATTTCACACGAAATCTACCATATCCTCTATGACGATGAATCCCCCCGCAAGGCCCTTCAGCACCTGATGACCCGAGACCTCAAACATGAACTGGATGAAAGCTGATCGGGGGGTCTGAGGCAAATTGGATCCGATCATCCCCAGCGCGTCGCACAAATCCGAGGGACACCGGCAGCGGTTGCGGGAACGGTTTCTGGCAGCAGGGCTTGCCGGTTTCCACGACTACGAAGTGATCGAACTGCTGCTCACCCTGGCGACCCCGCGCAGGGACTGCAAGGCGTCCGCCAAAGCGGCGCTGGCGCGCTTTAAAACCTTGCAGGGGGTGCTGGAAGCCTCATCGGCGGAGCTGACCCAGGTGGCCGGTATCGGCCCCCGCAACGCTTTGGGGGTCCGCCTGGTCAAAGCGGTGGCCGAACGCTACCTTGAACGTAAAGTCCTGGCCGGCGACCCGCTCAGCAACTCACGCGAGCTTTTCGACTTTCTCTATGGCAGCCTGCGCGACCGCCCGCGGGAATGTTTCAAAGTGCTCTATCTGGACGTCCGCAATCGGGTGCTGGCCAGCGAAGATCTTTTCGAGGGGACCCTGACCGCCAGTTCGGTCTACCCCCGCGAGGTGGTGCGCGCCGCCCTTGCACACCATGCGGCGGCCCTGATTTTCGCCCACAACCACCCCTCCGGAGACCCGGCACCGTCCGCGGAAGATGTGGCCCTCACGCGCCAGCTGGTCTTTGCCTGCCGCGTGATGGGCATCACGGTTCACGAGCATATCATCGTGGGCAACAACCGCTATTTCAGTTTTGCCGACAGCGGTCAGATTGCCCGTATGAACCGGGAATTCGAAGACCGGCGCCCCTAAGGGATCCGACCGCGGCAGCGCCCTATCCCAGCAAGAAGGACGTTCCATGAACCCCAAACCCACCCGCTGCCCCCCCTGCTTCGGGGATTTAAAAACTGTTTTTCCCAAGGGTCCAGACGGCTTGCGGCATACCCCGCGGCAATGTATGATCTGCGTTTTCAAAACCGAATGCCTGCGCAGCGCCATGGACGGCGCCGATGGTCTGGGGGTCCGGGAGGAATCGGTCGACCGGGCCTACGCCGCCGGCATGATCGGTTTTTTTCAGCGCTGGTCGCGGAAAAAGGATCTCCGCCGCCGGCAGGCCAATTCCAAAGACCCCGAGGGCTCAGATGGCGCCTGAATTGCCGCCCGTCCGCCGTCGGCCTGAGGCGGGTGGTAAACCCCATCCAAAGGCTTCTGGCGCTCCCAAATATCTGCTGCCCCTGCTGCTTTCCGGGATAGTCGCGGCAGGGGCGGCCTGGTATTTCGCCGGTCCGATCTGGGATCTGCTGCATCGAGGCTGGCGATTTCTGGCCGACCGCGCGGCGGTGGAAGCCTATATCGCCTCCTTCGGACTTTCGGCGCCGCTGATCTTCATGGCCCTGCAGGTGCTGCAGGTGGTTTTTGCACCGGTGCCCGGGGAGGCCACCGGTTTTATCGGCGGCTATCTTTTCGGCACCGGGCTTGGGTTCCTCTATTCCAGCCTCGCCCTGACGGCGGGCTCCGGGATCAATTTCGCCATCGGGCGTTTTTTAGGCAAACGCTATGTCCGCAAACTGATCCCCGCGGAAAAACTGGCGCGCTTTGACAGCCTTCTCAAACACCAGGGGCTCATCGTGGTATTCTGGCTGTTCGTGCTGCCCGGTTTTCCCAAAGACTACCTCTCCCTTTTTCTGGGCATCAGTTCGCTGCCGTGGAAAGCGTTTCTGATCATGGCGGCCATCGGGCGGATGCCGGGGACGTTGCTGCTCAGCATGCAGGGCGCCGCAATTTACGAGCGCATGTACGGCGTATTCGTCCTGGTGCTGGGGGGCTGTCTGCTGGCGGGGCTGCTGGCCTACCGCTTCCGTGAGGAGATCTACCGCTGGGTGGAGCGCATGAACTCCCATTGAGGCAGGATTTTTTGCGTCCGGCCGGTGGGCGTGGGTTCCATTTTTGAACCCAGGGGTCGATAACGAAAATGAACACCGTATGAAAAAATGACCGGAAAGCGCATGAGGGTCACGTATCTTTTGATAATTTAACCCAAACGC
>JBAPYE010000204.1:0-1686 GCA_049284575.1 Desulfobacterales bacterium | reverse complement strand
GGCCATGTTGGTGTCGGTCACGATCGTGCAACCCGACCGGATGGCGGCAACCCCGGCGTCTATCGCCCGGGGGTGAAAGCGAACGGAATCCCGGTAGTCGAAATCGGCCGAGGTGTGGATCATGCGCTGCACGATGCGCCACTGATCGGCGGGAAAGCCGTGGGCCCCGGCCTCGCGGTCGATGATCTTGAAGCTCAGGGCTTCGATTTCCTCGGGTTTCATGCCGACGGGCTCCTTTCCTGGAGGTACTGGCGGCAGCCGGCAACCAGGTGCCGGGCCACGTCCGGGTTGCTGCCGAAGTGAAGGTGGACATAGCTGCCCAGACAGCGGTGGTGCTGAAAGCCTTCGGAGCGGTTGCTGCCACCGTCGCGGGCCGACATGCGGTAGAGGGTTTTGAGAGGGGGCGCCACCTCGGCATTCACGATTTCCGAGTAGTGAAATTCGTGGCCTCTGGCCGTCATCCCCTGCGGCCCGATAAGTCCGTCGCATGCCAGGGTCACCTCGCGGTAGCCCAGCGCGCGCAAACGGGGAAACATCCGGGTGGTGAACGGGAAACAGCCCACCATCGGGTGGCTGCGGCCGTGGGGGTCGATCAACTCCCGGCAGAGGTACATGAACCCACCGCACTCGCCGTAAATTGGCATTCCCTCGCGGCATTTCTGCAACACCTGCGCGCGCAGGGGGACGTTGGTTGACAGGGCTTCGGCATTCAATTCCGGGTACCCTCCGCCGAAGTAGAGACCGTCCAGGTCTTCAGGGAGCGTATTTGCGGTCATGGGCGAAAAAGGGACGAGGGTGGCGCCGCTCATCTCCAGCAGCTCCAGATTGTCGGGATAATAGAAACAGAAGGCCCGGTCGTGTGCCACCCCGATGCGCACCCTGGCGGTGGCAGTCGGCGGGTCGTCTGTGCGCGGGGTGGGGGTTTGCACAGGAATAACCGGCAAACCGCTCAGGAGGCCGGGGATATCCAGGTGCGCTTCGAGCAGCCCGGCCGGACCATCGATCGCGCTATCCTCGTCGGTGAAGTCCTCGCGGGTCACCAAACCCAAATGGCGCTCCGGAATGGCCACCGCCTCATCCCGCGGAAGACCCCCCAACAGGGGCATCTGCACATGGTCCTGCAGGGCTTGTCTCAGGTAGGCCAGATGCCGCTCCCCGCCGATGTGGTTGAAGACGACCCCCGCAAAGCGCAGATCACGGTCGAAGCGCTCGAATCCCTGGACCAGCGCCGCAGCACTGCGCGCCATGCTGGCGGCGTCGACCACCAGAATCACCGGCAGGTCAAGCCACTTGGCCATCTGGGCGGTGGAGCCAGCCTCGCTGCGGCCGTCGTAGCCGTCGAAAAGCCCCATCACCCCCTCGACCACCGCCACATCAGTTCCCTCTCTGGCGCGCTGGAAGGTCTGCAGGTTGTAGGCCCGGGACAGCATCCAGCCGTCAAGGTTTCGGCTGAGGACGCCGGTAATGCGGGTGTGATGGCCCGGGTCGATAAAATCCGGCCCGACTTTAAAAGGCGCGACCTTCAGGCCGCGTTTTTTCAGGGCGGCCATCAGCCCCAGGGTCACCGTGGTCTTACCGGCGCCGCTTTTGGTGCCGGCAATCACAAAGCCTTTCAGAGCCAGTTGGCTGATCGGATTTGGCTTTGGCTGCATTTCGCGGAGTGGCATTAGATCGGTTTGGCTGGGT
>JBAPYE010000203.1:0-1729 GCA_049284575.1 Desulfobacterales bacterium | reverse complement strand
GGTCTGGATCGAGGCCAGCCAGGCCATGTTCGAGCGGCTGGACACCATCACTCTCGGCATGCTGATCCACCACAAAGAGGATCTCCCGGGCAGCGCGTAGGCCGATTGTCAAGGCCCTGCGGCTTTTCCGCCAACGAGGGGAAAACGAAACAGCTTCCTCAGCGTTCTTTGTGTTTCGCGCTCAGCGGGTGGTGAATAGGCAGCGCGCCTCACTCTCCCGGGGCGGGCTTCAGCTTGAGGTTGACGTCGGGGAGCAGGGTGTATTTGGCCGGTTCGGGGCCGTGGGCGCACCCATCAACACCAACAGCAGGGCGGCTGCGGCCACGACGGCCCCCAGCGGTTTAAGGCCTTTGGAAGAATAGATCATTGCGGCCTTCTTACGGCTGCAGAATGGCTTCGATGCTGACCGTCAGGTCCACCTCGTCGCTTAGCCCCTCCAGCATGAAGTCCATCCCCCAGTAGCTGCGCTTGATAGTGAACTCGGTTTCAAAGCCCCGGCGGAACTTTCCCCAGGGATCCTGGCCGGCACCGGTCTCGCGGGCGGTGACGGTCACCGGCCGCGTCTGGCCGAGCAGGGTCAGGTCCCCGGTGATCTCGAAGCTGTCTGCCGCCAGCTTTTGAACCTTGGTGCTCTGAAAGCTGATGGCGGTGAACTTTTCGACGTTGAAGAAGTCCGCGCTGCGCAGATGCTCGTCGCGCTTTTCGACATCGGTGTCAACGTCTTTGGCGTTGACCTGCATGGCGACGGCGGCGATGGTTGCATTGACGTCGTCCCAGGTCACTTCACCGGTGGCCCCGTTGAAGCGCCCGTAAGAGTAGCCGATATCGAGGTGCTTGATTTTGAACAGGATGTAGCTGTGGACGGTATCCACCTGATAGGTTTCAGCGGCGGATGCGGGAACTGCAGCCGCCGCCATCAGCGCGACGGCAAACAGGGCGGTCAATCGGGTGGCAAATGACTGGATCTGCATGGCAGCCTCCTTCCGAGGGGGGTAATCAAAATGGAGCAGCTGAGACGGGGCCGCAACCGCCGGATGGGATCGGCCGGCGTGCCGCGACCGGGCGCTTTCGGCGTTACCAAACGGCTGAGATCAACCTAATGGCCGCGGCAGCCTTGTCAAGTTGTGCACGCCGGGCGCAGGGATAGATCCTTGGGGTCCGGGTGGCGGCCGGCAAGACCTGGAAACCCGGGGGGCGGCAATCGCCTTGAAGCCGCTCATTTTGCGTCGGACTGGTGTAGTTGGATGATCTCGGCCCCGGCCAGACGGATGCCCGTGCGCGTGACATCGTCGGGGTCCACCGAGAGGCAGCCGGTGGTCAGGACCCGCTCGCAGTCGAGATTCACCAGTTCGCGCAGGGCGGCGGCGATCCGCCCAGGGTCTCCAGGGCTTCGATCCGCCCGCGGAAATGGCAGGGGGATGATGCGGGTGGCGGCCACGGTATGGCTTCGGTGGCACGGCGTGCCGGTTTTCAGGATGGCCATGATCAGATCGCCGCTTTGACGACCCTCACGGCATGCCGTTTCGATCGCCCGCCGGCGCATAGTAACCCTCACCCCGGCAAGCCAGGCAGCGCTCCCCCTGGCGGGCGGCGAAGGCCTCACCGCAGCCGGGGCAGATGTTGATGCCGGCCTTCTTGCTGCGCTGGTAAAGGTCGGTCAGCACCACGGCCCGGGACGACAGGACCTGCCGGCCGGCGGCAAGGATCACCGGCAGCAAGACCTCAAGGG
>JBAPYE010000202.1:0-1892 GCA_049284575.1 Desulfobacterales bacterium | reverse complement strand
TTTGCCGGCGCGCACGTGGCCTACAAAAACGACCTGATGAGCCTGCCGGTCTTCTGGTTCAAGGCCTACGAAGGCGGCACGGACAACAACACCGCCGACACCGACATCTTCGGTATCGCGCCCTCCTTCAGCTTCGGCGATTCCAGCAAGCTGACCGCCTACGGGGTCTACTGGATGTCCGACAACCTGGAAGACTACCAGGCGAGCGGCCGCTCCAACCTGCCGCCCGTCGCCACCGCCGGTGCGTTGGACGATGCCGACATCTATTTTATTGGTGCGGACCTCGACAGGAATTTTGATGCCTTCTCCCTGTGGTTGACCGGCATCTACGAGATGGGTACCATCGACTTCCGGGATGGCGGCGACACCGACATCGCCGCCTTCCTGGTGGGCGCCGGCGCCAGCATGAATTTCGGCCCGGCCGAACTCCACACCCGGGGCTTCTACGCCTCCGGCGATGACGACCCGGACGACGACGACATCGACTCCTTCATCGTCATCGAAGGCCAATCCTACTACTGGTCTGAAATCATGGGCTTCGGCATTTTCGACAACGTCGCCTCCGCCGGCTCGCCGGCCGACCAGATCTCCAACGTCTGGGCCGTCAACCTCGGCGCGACCTTCAAGCCGATGGACAAGCTGAGCGTCACCGGTGACATCTGGTACGCCAACCTGGCCGAAGAAGACGTAAACGACGAAGACGAGCTGGGCACCGAGTTCAACCTCAAGGTCACCTACAAGCTGTTGGAGAATCTGAACCTCGACGTGGTCGGCGCCTACCTGCTGGCCGGCGACGCCACCTCCCTGGACGGTGACAACGAGAACGACCCGTACCTCGTCGGTTCCCGTCTGTCCCTCAGCTTCTAAGCGAAGCTGACGCGTTCTTAAACCCGGTCCTGCGCTGAAAACCAAAAACCGGAAGCGAGCCATCGCTTCCGGTTTTTTTTGTCTTAAGCGGCCGGTGTTTTCCCCGGGGCCCTCGCACCCGGGTCTATTCTTGCGCACCTCCCAGCTTTTGGCGCAGCAGGTCGTTGACCATCCCCGGGTGGGCCTTGCCGCGGGTGGCCTTCATCACCTGGCCCACGAAAAACCCCAGCAGCTTGGTCTTGCCGCCGCGATAGGCGGCCACCTCCTCGGGGTTTCCCGCCAGCACCGCGTCCACCGCCGCCTCCAGGGCGCCGGCGTCCGACACCTGGGTGAGGCCCTTCTCCTCCACGATGGCCGCCGGCCCGCGCCCGGTTTCCGCCATCTGGTCGAAAACCCCCTTGGCGATCTTGCCGCTGATCACCCCGTCCTCCACCAGCCGCAGCAGCTCCCCCAGGTGGGCGGGGCTGACCGGGGAGTCTTCGATGGACTTGCCCTCGGCGTTCAGCCGCCCCAGCAGGGTCCCCATGATCCAGTTGCTGACCGGTTTGGGCTGGGGGAAGACCGCCAGGCAGGCCTCGAAGTAGTCGGCCAGCTCCCGGGCGGCGGTGAGCAGCTCGGCGTCGTAGGCCGGCAGGCCGTACTGGGCTTCGAAGCGCGCCTTGCGGGCGGCGGGCAGTTCGGGCAGCGCGTCGCGGACCTCCGCGACCCAGTCCGCGTCGATCACCAGCGGCAGGAGGTCGGGGTCCGGGAAGTAGCGGTAGTCGTGGGCCTCCTCCTTGCCGCGCATGGGGGTGGTGCGGTTCTGGTCGGGGTCCCAGAGGCGGGTTTCCTGCACCACCGCCCCGCCGTCACCCACGCACTCCTGCTGGCGCGCGATTTCGTAGGCGATGGCCTTCTCCACGTGTTTGAAGGAGTTGAGGTTTTTAAGCTCGGTGCGGGTCCCCAGGGCCGCCGCGCCGGCCGGGCGGATGGAGACGTTGGCGTCGCAACGGAAGCTGCCCTCCTCCATGTTGCCGTCGCAGATG
>JBAPYE010000201.1:0-14910 GCA_049284575.1 Desulfobacterales bacterium | reverse complement strand
GCCTGCAGATAACCTTTACCGGCGCATCCGGTCCCGGCGGCCAGAACGTCAACAAGGTGGCCACCGCGGTCCAGCTGCGTTTCGACACCCAGACTTGTCAGGACCTGCCGCCGGCAGTGCGTGCCCGGCTGTTGATGCTGGGTGGGTCGCGGGTCTCCCGCGAAGGGGTCTTGCTGATCGACGCCCGGCGGTTCCGAACCCAGGAGCAGAACCGCAGCGATGCCCTGGAGCGCCTGGTGGCGCTGATTCGCCGTGCAACCTTTACGCCCAAGCCGCGCCGACCAACCCGCCCGACCGCCGCAGCCCGCCGCAAACGGCTGGAAGCCAAGCGCCAGCGGGCCCTTATTAAAAAAACCAGAAAGCGCATCAGCCGCAACGACGCCTGAACCGGCAAAAACTTCCGCCCCCGCCCGGTACTCTTGGCGGGGCGGCGCAGTAATGCGGGGTTCAAACCCGGACGGCACAACAAGGGGCGGCGCCGCAGCACCGCCCCACTGGGGACGTTTATTTAATAGGTGAGGGCTTGCAGAGATGCCCGGCGGCCATCGCCACGCGACCGCAGCCGTCACAAACGTACTTCATCGCCGCCAGCTTGTCTTTGCAGACATGCCGGGGATCGACCTGGGGGGAACCACAAAAACTGCATTTAGAGGCATCCCCGCATGGGTTGCACAGGTGCCCCGGAGCGTCCGCAACGGCGCCACAATTCTTACAGGTGTAAGCCATATGCTGTCCTCCTTTCCCGTGGCAGGCGAGACCGAGCCGTGCGCCACGATATATAATAAAGCAAGATTACACCCCATCAGTCCAAAGTCAACACCGTGATCCACGCATTACCCGCCGGTTTGGGGCTTCCAGGAGCCCCGGATAGGGCAAGGGTTGGCTTGGAATCGAAGGAGAAAAGGACACGGCCGCCGCTGCGGGTCACAACAGACTACTGGCCAGCTCGGAGAGTTCCGAGCGCTCGCCTTTCTCGAGGTTGATGTGGGCATAGAGGGGCTGCCCCTTCATTTTTTCGATCAGAAAGCTCAGGCCATTGGTCTGACTGTCCAGATAGGGGTGGTCGATCTGAAAAATATCGCCGGTAAACACGATCTTGGTACCTTCACCGGCACGGGTGATGATGGTTTTGACCTCGTGGGGGGTGAGGTTCTGAGCCTCATCAACGATAAAGAAGGCCTTGACGATGCTGCGGCCCCGAATGTAGGAAAGTGGCGTGATAACGATTTTTTCCTCGTCCAGATACTCTTTGACGGCGCGATGGCGCGGATTTTCAGGCGGAAACTGGTTCTGGATGACGGACAGGTTGTCAAACAGGGGCTGCAGGTAAGGGTCCAGCTTGGAGTTGATGTCTCCCGGCAGGTAGCCGAGGTCGCGGTTGCTGAGCGGAACGGTGGGCCGGGCGATCAGGATCTGGCGGTAGTGGCGCTTGTTCTCCAAAGCGGCGGCCAAGGCCAGCAGGGTCTTGCCGGTGCCGGCCTTGCCCGACAGGGTTACCAGGGGGATGGCGCGGTCCAGAAGGGCGTTCATGGCGAAGAACTGCTCGACATTGCGGCCCTTGATGCCGAAACAGACCCGATTTTCAACCCGCCGGATTTTGTCGGCGGCCCGGTCGAACATGCCCAGCGCGGATTTGCTGCCATTGCGTAGGATCAAAAATTCGTTGGCGTAAAAATCGGGCTGAACCGCCACCACCTCTGCTGGCCGGATATCGAAGGGCTCTTCGAAAAGCCGGTCGATTACGGCGCCGGGGACCGCCTCGAGGGTACGGCGCCCCTTGTAAATCTCGTCGATATCACCCACCCGATCCGTGGTGTAGTCCTCTGCCATCAGACCCACCGATTTGGCCTTCATGCGCAGGTTGACGTCCTTGGTGACCAGCACGACGCCCTGGAAATGTTGCTTTTCCGCGAGATGATAGGCCGTGTTGAGGATGTGGTGATCCGGTTTACCGCCGGAGAAGCTGTCGCGCAGGTCTTCGTGAAACGCTCTTTCCAGGCAAATCGAGATCTTGCCGCGGCCCGGTCCGATGGGCACCCCGCCGTTGAACAGCTTTTCCCCGGTCAGGGTGTCCAGGGCACGCACAAATTCACGCGCATTGCAGTTGATGATCTCCTTTCCCCGTTTGAACCGATCCAATTCTTCCAGCACCGTAATGGGAATTACGACATCATGCCCATCAAACTGGTAGATGCAGGAGCTGTCGTGAAGAATGACATTGGTGTCCAGAACGAAAATCTTTCGGGCCTGAAAGGTCATGGCACCTCCCGTGCTGCAGTGTTTGCGGGAAACCGCCCGTGTCGGGTGGGGCCGCGGCCTGCGCGTGGGCCCCTTAGACCGCTTTTTAAGGCCGTTTTGTTTGATTTTCATTAGGCAGCAGCTGAAAACCGCTGCCGCTCGTGCCCTCGCCCCATCGCCGCTTGAACACCCCGGTTTTCCGTTATTTTTTTCACCAACTATTAATCCCCCCCTAATCCGCGGCTAACCCCCGGCCTGATAGGCTGCGCCCAAAACAACCCGTGACCGGAATGACATCTATGAACGCCTTCCCATCCTCCCACCCCCTGAAATGCAGCGCAGCCGACCTGGCCAGCCGCATACATCGGCTCTAAGGAGAATCCTAACATGCGCGTCGATCTTCATGTTCACTCCCGTTTTTCGCAGCACCCCTCCCAGTGGTTTCTGAAAAAAATCCGATGCCCGGAAAGCTTCACCGATCCCCTTCACATCTACCAAACCGCACGCCAAAGCGGGATGTCGCTGGTCACCATCGCCGATCACAACACCATCGAGGGCGCTCTGGAAATCGCTCATCTACCGGACACTTTTTTAAGCGAGGAGATCACGGCCTACTTTCCCGAAGACCGCTGCAAGGTGCACGTGCTGGCCTTTGCCATCTCCGAGGCGCAGCACCAGGAATGTCGGAAGCTGCGCATGAACCTCTACGACCTGGTCGCCTATCTCAATCAGTACGGCATCTGTCACGCCCTTGCCCACCCGCTGTATGCCGTCAATGACAAGCTGAGCCTGTGGCATTTTGAACGACTGCTGCTGCTCTTTCGCAACTTCGAGCTCAACGGCGCCCGCAACCCCCGGCTGAACGCGATCATCACCCGGGTTCTCGCCGGCCTGACCGCAGCAGAACTGGCACGTCTGGAGGAGCGCCATCAGCTCCCAGCCGCCGTGCCGGAACCCTGGCGCAAACACGTGGTGGGGGGCTCGGACGATCACAGCGGCCTCACCATCGCTCGAACCTTCACCGCGGTGGACGGGGCGGATTCGATCGCGGCCTTTTTCGCGGGCATCGAAAACCGCCGGGCCCAGGTGCATGGGGTAGCCGCGACCCCCGCAACCATGGCCCACAATCTGTACGGCATCGCCTACCAATACTACAAACAGCGCTTTGACCTCGGCCGCTATGCCCGCAAGGATCTCCTGATCCACTTTCTCGACCAGCTCCTTGACCCCCAAAGGCCCCAGAGCGAGGGCCTGGTGTCCCGCATTTACCATTTCTGGCAATACCGCCGGCGCCCCAAAAACCCGGCGGTCGGCGCCCCCTCCCTGGTCGCCCAGATCAAGGCCGAGACCCGTCGCCTGATTCAAAAAAACCCGGATCTGTTCCTTCCAGCGACACCTGCCGCCGAGGAGCGCCGCCCCCTGGAGACAACCTGGCAGCGCTTTGTCAATCAGGTGTCCAACGCCCTGGTCTGCCAGTCCGCCGACCACCTCATGAACCACCTGGCAGGGGCCAACCTCTTTCGCATATTTCAGACCCTGGGCTCCGCCGGTGGCCTCTACACCCTGATGGCGCCCTACTTTCTCGCCTATGCCCATTTCACCAAGGACCGTTGCTTAGGGCAGGCGGTTGAGAGGCGTTTCGGAATCATGCCCGACACCCCCGCAGACGCCGGGCGCGAGAAGGCCGTGGTGCAGTTCACGGATACGTTTTACGACGTCAACGGCGTTGCCCTCACCCTGCAGCAGCAGGTGGCCATGGCACGCCGCCAAGGCCGGCCCCTGACGGTGATCACCTGCGACAACGGGCCACACGCCGTCAGAGAGGGTGTCTGCAATTTCAAACCGGTGCGGGTTTACGATCTGCCCGAATACCCCCAGCAGAAGCTTCACCTGCCGCCGTTTCTGGATCTGCTCGACTACTGCTACGAGAACCACTTCGATCAGATCCACAGCGCCACGCCGGGCCCCGTGGGCTTGGCCGCGCTGGCCATCGCCCGGATCCTGAAACTGCCCATCAGCGGCACCTACCATACCGCCTTTCCCCAGTATGCACGCTTTCTCACCGGCGACGACGCGCTGGAGGATCTCACCTGGAAATTTACCCTCTGGTATTACGACCAAATGGACGTAATCTACGCGCCGTCAAAAAACACCAAAGCCGAACTGGTCCAAAGAGGCATCAAGGAGGACAAAATCAGGGTTTATCCGCGCGGTATCGACGTTCAAAAATTTCACCCGGCCAAACGCAACGGTTTTTTGCGCCGCCGTTTCCAGATTGACCATCGAATCGTGCTGCTGTCTGTCGGCCGGGTGTCGCGCGAAAAGAACCTGCACCTCCTGGCGCAGGCCTTCCAGACGCTGGCCAGCCAAAACGCCGGGGTCTGCCTGCTGGTCGTGGGCGACGGCCCGTATCTGGAGGAGATGAAACGGGCCACCCGGGGGTTGCCCTGTTTTTTCAGCGGCTACCTCACGGGCGAAGAACTCGCTTGTGCCTATGCTTCCAGCGATATTTTCGTCTTTCCGAGCACCACCGACACCTTCGGCAACGTGGTGATGGAGGCCCAGGCCTCCGGACTGCCGGTAATCGTCACCGACGAAGGCGGCCCCTGTGAAAACTTGCTGCCCGGTGAAACCGGCTTGATGGTTCCTGGAGGCGATGTCGGTGCCCTCACCGGGGCCATGCTGAAACTGGCCGCCAATCCCGAGCAGACCGCCCGAATGGGTCGGGCGGCGCGGCGCTACATGGCAGCGCGCTCCTTTGACGCGGCCTTTGACCAGACCTGGCGCCTCTATCAGCAAGCGCCGGCGGCGCACAACGCGGCCGCCTGAGATTGCCACCGATCGCGAGACCCGCTGTATTAGCTTGAAATTAATCGTTGCCTAACGAAAATTTAACAATTTTGGTTTAGAGTCGCGGTAAAAAACAATTCCACATTGCACCAGCGGTGCGAAGCGCCCCGGACGGGCGCGGGTCCCAAGGCCTCGGACGGGATTCGGCCCGTCCCCATTTTTACAGGCGGTTTGATGGTGGCCCCATGCGGCATGGCGCTCACCGCAAGAGGCTCACAGGATGACGACCGACGCCTGCCGGGAGGCTATCCCGTGGCCGACCATCTGGGGGAGTCCTGCCCGACTGGATCTTTGACGAGGTCATGGCGCTGCCTTATTAGTTTTAAGTGATGGCGATCGGCGACAGCAACATGCGACCCGGTCGACGGCCCAAAAGAGCGCCAGGCAGTATGGTTTTTGGGCCGAACTTTTTTAAATCTGGAGGTTAGCGATGCCCGTTCATCTGCATAGAGCGCTGGACAAGATTAAAAAGTCGATCCTAACCTTGGGGGGTATGGTCGAGGAGCGCGTGCGCCTGGCCGCTGAAGCCATCGAGAATGTCGACAGCGATCTTGCCCACAGGATCCTCAAGACCGACTACGAAATCGATGAAAAGGAAGTCGAAATCGAGGAGGAGTGCCTCAAAATCCTGGCCCTGCACCAGCCGGTGGCGGTGGACCTGCGGTTTATCGTCGCCGTCATAAAAATCAACAATGATCTGGAGCGCATCGGCGACCAGGCGGTCAACATCGCCCAGCGGGTCGAAATCATGGCCAAGAAAGAAGGGGTGGATTTCCGCTTCGACTACGGCCCGATGGCCAAAAAGGCCGAAAATATGCTCAAAATGAGCCTGGATGCCCTGGTCAACATGGATGTCGACCTGGCCTTCAAGGTTCTCGTGATGGATGACGAGGTCGACCAGATCAAGGACGAGGCCTACGACCTGATCAAGGCCGCCCTTCAAAAACAGCCCGAGCGAACCGGCTATTTCATCAACCTGCTGCTCATTTCGCGGCACCTGGAGCGCCTTGGTGACCACGCCACGAACATTGCGGAGGAAGTCATCTATATGATCGAAGGTGAAATCATCCGCCACCAGGATATCGACGAACTGACCTGAGGGGGGGTTCCATAACGGCGCAAGGCATTGAAAGCTCCCAGCGCCACCACCCGCTGCGCTACAAGTTCCTTTCTGAAAAACACGGCTCTGCGGGGTAAAATGCTTTTCGCGCAACCGCCACGTGATCCTCACGATGCCCGCTTGGGCGCTTCCCGTTTCACCCGCCCGAACCACCGCGTCACCCAAAGACTTGATTTCACTGAACCCATCCCCTAAGATAAAAATCACCGGGCCCCATGTTGACCGTCGCGCCCGGCGAAACCGAACCTTTCAACCCAAAGGAACCGGCACCAATGTTGTTTAAAAAAAGCATGGCCCACAGCGACGCGCCCAAGCGAAGGCTGGAAGATCAGCAAAGCGACAAGCTCACCATCATTGCCGCCACCACCGCCATTCAGGGCACGCTCAGCGGCAGCGGCACCCTGCACATGGGCGGTACACTGAGAGGCGATGTGCGCTTCAAGGGGTTGGTTTGGATCAGCGAAAGTGGAAAAGTGGAGGGCTCCGTGCATGCCGAGGGTCTGATTGTCGCGGGGCAAATCAACGGGAACATCGAATCCGCCGAAAAAACCGAGCTACGCGCCGGTGCGCGGGTCACAGGCGATATCCGCTGCGAAAAAATCGCCGTGGCCGAGAACTGCTTTTTTCAGGGCGAAATTAAAATGTCGGGTGGCCGGGGAGGTCCTCACATATTTTCCGACAAACGCAAAAAGGATGAGTGACGCTGGTTTTTTTGAGGCAGGCAGGATCAGTTGATCGGGAAAAGGCACGAGCGAGCGACATCCCTCGACCGGATGACCGGCTGGGGACGCGTCAGTTTGTGCGGGGCGAGACTTCGGTCGCGCAAGGGCGTGCGGAGAGAAAGCAGGGGTAATCCTGCCGGCTTGAGGCCACACGGCAGCTAAACCGCGGCCTCAGCCGGGTCAGGAGGAATACTCGCGGACTATGATTCGTACTTGAAAGAGAGGCTAACGCGCGCCCGGAAGGCCACAAACTTGCCCTCTTCGATCTTCATGTCCAGTTTCGAAATTTCAGCAATCCGCAAGTTTTTAAGGGTTTTGGCGGCGGTTTCAACGGCATTTTTTGCGGCCGCCTCCCAAGATTCCGGGCTGGTGCCCACAAGTTCGATCACCTTGTAAACGCTAGTCGTCATACGCTCCTCCTTTCAGTGACTGGGGGTTGACTTCAGCAGCCGTACAAATGGCCCGCAAGGGCCACACGCCACGATAGGATGCACCTCTGAAAAAGAGCGGCCACCAATTCCCCATCGTGGTTAATGGGTACCACACCGGGAAGTGTAAAGTCAACCGGCAAACATGGGCGGCTGGAGCCCTCGGGCGGATGCGGCCAAACCGCGGGCTCAACCTGCTGCGGCCACTTTGGGGGACGGTCTTCGCCCCTCAGGCGTTCGTCTGCAGGCACCCCCGGCGTCTCCGCGTTCACCGGCGTTTGCAGCGGCTTTCTGAGCCAACAGCCGTTTCAGCTCCGCCAGCCGCTCTTTTTGCGCTTTCACGCAAGAACCGATTGACGCTATATTTTCACCGGGATAGGGCGTCCGACGGGCGATTTGCAAACAGACTTGCATGCCGGCCTCAATATTGGCCTGAATATCCGCCAACCGGTCCATCTCGCGCGCGCTCGCGTCGCTTGCCTTGATCAGTTTTTCAAAAAAATCCACGGTCATGACCAGTTCCTTGGCAAACATGTGCGGGCGTTCAGCCGGTACAAGGGATTCCCCACGACCGTAAAAATGATCGATCATTTCCTGCAAGCGGTAAATTTTATTATACCACGCGATATTGGGGCCGGGGCATACGGCTTGGGGGGCATTCTCGGCCGACTTAAGGCCCAGATCGATCAGAGCCGCATTGCCCAGTTGTTCACAAAGGCAGGCCTTGTTGACGGCTTTGCGGCGCATCGCGGCCTTAACTTCCGCTGACGCCGGCAGGGCCTCGATTTCAGCCAGCTTCAGTTGCTGATAGGCTTTGGACGCCGTGCACATATGAGGCGCGTAATCCGAGTTGAGCGCGAGAATTCCCTTTGTGCAGTTTGCCCCAGGGGTTGAAGAGGCCGCCTTTTTTTTGATCCACTTTTCAGAGCCGGAATTACGGACATTGTTGAAGGGCACCCCCAGGGGCGAGACATCGCTGATGTAAAGATCGTCCTCTCCGGCCTGACGCAGAACGTCCCGGGTGTCGGCATCCACCCGGGTGACTTCCGGCACCAGCAGAAAGGGGGTGGCCACACCGATGAGATCCATTCCAAAATCGTTTTGCAGCCGCAGAATTTCACCATGGGTGCCGATTCCTCCCTGAACCGTGACCCGGGGCGCGGGGGCACCTTCCGCCACCCGGTATACCCATCCCTGTTGAGCATAGAATGCCTTTATCGCCGGTTGGAATTCTTCCGCTAGGCGGTCCCGGTGGGCCTTGAATTCTTCAAGAAGGTCGGGGAGCAGTTTCCCGGCCGAAAAAAAGGCGTGGCCCCCGCAGTTGAGTCCCGATTCGATGCGATATTCCGCCACTTCGAGGCCTTTTTTGGCCAGAAACTTACCTTGAATCAAGGCAGAGCGGAAATCACTGACTTTCAAAATGATTCGTTTGCGGATCCGGCCGCTCTCGTCACGATAAAAATCGGGAAACCGGGTCAGGTAGCTGAAAAGTCCTTTATTGACACCGGCCGAGAAAACAATGGCCGAGTCGAGGTCGCTTTCGGCATACCCCCGAAGGCCACTTTTAGCATCGCTGAATTCCTCTCCCAGCGGCTGGCCGGTGGGTGCAAAGCGGGGGCGGTCGAGGCGCACCATGAGGTTTACATCGATTGCGCCGCTGGTCATCCGATCGGTCAGGAGGTGCTCCTGGTGGTGCCGCTGCGGTCCCGGGGGCATCGCCACCAATTCCTGGTAGGCGATTTTAAGGGGTGATGTTTCCGGCAGAAGATCAAAATATTTTTGCTTTTCGTTTGCTTCAAAAAATGGCAGCCGCTTGGTTTCGCTCAGTTTGCGATCGACGATCTTTTCAACCAGATTGAGATAGGCTGTTATCCGGTGCGCACGGCGATCCGGATGCGTTGAACGAATTTCAACATAAGGCAGGCCGTATTGCCGGCAATAGAACTGGCGCAATTTCTCCAACAGCACATCATCGAGAATCGAAATGACCGAGGTGATGCCCAGGTGGGCCACCCGGATGGGGGTATCCGCGGAATACCCGGTTCCCATTACTGGAATATGCAGATAATGACCATCGACACGCATGTCGCAACGCCCCCCCGCAAAGGGAACCTGTAATAAGCGGCCCCGAATGCATGATTGGTGCTCTCCTTTTTTGGAAACACGGTGGGAATCTTACCTGAAATCGGCTATTAGGAACAGGTGTGGGCTTTTTTTTTACAAAACTTTTACATGCCCGGATTTTTGCGGGTACACGCATCGCGCGGGGCACTCCCAAGCCACCCCCCTGGGAGGAACAGGAGTCTCATGTATCGTTCCAAGTGGTTTTTTCATCCGGTTTTTGTCTTTATCTGCTCCATCCTTGCATTGGGGTTGTCCTTATTTCTCTATATTTACTGGTACATCGCGGTCAGCAAGGGTCTGAATACGCTCATTCAGAATTTCAACCTGGATCGGGACCAGGTCCTCGAGCCCCAGACCTGGCTGGTCATTCTGGTTCTCTCCCTGCTGGTGGGCCTCATTCTGCTGGGAATTTTCATTATTTTCGTCTACAATCAAAAAATTATAAAACTTTACCGGCTGCAACACAATTTCATCAACAACTTCACCCACGAACTCAAAACCCCGGTCACCTCCATCAAGCTGTATCTTGAGACATTTCTTAAACACGAACTTCCCCGGGCCGATCAACTCCGGTATATCGGCTTCATGCTGCAGGACGTCGCCCGGCTTTCCGACAATATCAATCGAATTTTGAATCTGGCCAAGATCGAAACCAGGACCTACAACGAGGAGTTCGTCATTCTGGATCTGGTTACGGTGGTGGAGCGTTTCAGCCGAAACAACGCCCATCTTTTCGGCAACTGCCGAATCACGCTTCACAATCCCAGTGGCCGCGCCTTTCTTTACCGTATTAACTTGAACCTCTTCGAAATGCTGTTGATGAACCTGATCACCAATGCTATCAAGTACAATCATTCCGAAACCCCTAAAGTCCAAATCACTTTTTTGCAGCGCAAGCGCAAACTGCTGCTGCAGTTTAAAGACAACGGAATTGGGATCCAAAAAACAGAACTCCGCAAAATTTTTCGGAAATTCTACCAGGTGGGGAGTTCGAACAACCTGGCGGTACGGGGCAGCGGGCTGGGACTTTACCTGGCTCAAAACGTTGCCCGGATCCACAAAGGGCGGATCAGCGCCCAAAGCCCCGGGCCTGGCCTGGGAGCGATTTTCACGCTAGTTTTGCCGTTTCACGACTGAGTTCCGCCATCACAAGCGGTGTTGTGCCAATCAATAGCGGAGAAACCTTCCAAAGTAAGTCTGCCGTAACCACCTCCAAAGACGACTCATGCCATGTCCACTAAACGGATTTTGATCATCGAGGACGACCGCCATATCGCCGAGGGGCTGAAACTCAACCTTGGCCTCCAGGGGTACGAAGTGCTGGTTGCCCGTGACGGCGTGAGCGGTCTACAGGAATGGAAGCGGGGCCAGCCCGATTTGATCGTTTTGGACATCATGCTGCCCGGCATCGACGGACTGGCCGTCCTGCAGCACATTCGCCTGGAAGACGAAAAAATCCCCATTCTGATTTTGTCCGCCAAAAGCGATACCGAGGACAAAGTCAAAGGGTTGGCCTATGGGGTGGATGATTACCTCTCCAAGCCGTTCAACCTGGAAGAATTTCTGTTGCGGGTTGAACGATTGCTGACCCGATCAGCCTGGAGCCAGGGGGATTCCGTAACGGAGGGGTCCGGTCAAGGGCTCAAGACATATCGCTTTGGCGGCAATTTGATCGACTTTTCAACCCTGACGGCCGACTGCAAATTCGGCAAGATCGGTTTAACTGAGCAAGAGGTCAAACTACTGAGACTTTTTTTTATGCATCCGAAAAAACCGCTGTCACGCAAAAAATTGCTGGAGTTGGCTTGGGGCTATTCCCATAAGACCTCCACCCGCACGGTTGACAATTTTATCGTTCGTTTTCGAAAATACTTTGAGGTCAACCCTCACAAACCCGTTTTTTTCAAAAGCCTTCGTTCCATCGGTTATCTCTTTGACCCGAATGGAAAATAGCATGCGCAGGCGCCTTCTTTGACCTCCTTCCGGCCCCCTCGGCGTCTGAATTTCCGCAAACCATTGCCCCACAAGGCTTTCCGGGAAAGCCCCGCCATTCCCCCAAATTTAAGCGTTCACAACCGACACAATATACTGATATGCCTTTTTACAAAAAACCCGATTTTGGGCCTTTTGATTGAAATTATGGGCCTGTCGCCCGGCAACCGCGTGCGGGCCATCCCCGGAAAGCCGCGATGGCGCTCCGTCAAAGCGCCGAAAGTTGTTTAAATACGACGCATGACCAGTTCTGTTCGGTTTTCCGATATAAAAGGTCGAACGCGTCGGCGCCGTAAGCCGATATGAGCTGTGGCAGCTCTGCGGGGCGAATTCCCGAAAAAATTAAAATTGCCCCCAGGGCGGCCGCTTTTTGGATTTCGGCTCTGAGACTGACCAGGGTGGGCAACCGCAGATTGGCGGTTACCATCACCGCATTTTCGCCGCGGGGCGGGTTTGGGACGGCCCGAACGACGATGCGCTCAGACAACCCGTTTAAGGCCACATTCCGTCGGGCTTCCCAACAGGCACACGGATCGACTTCGGTGGCAATCGCCCGACAAATCCCATACCTTACGGCCGCAATGGCTAGGACGCCGGTTCCGGTACCGATGTCGAGCGCGATTCCGGCCGCACCTGTCAGAAATTTTGCGTGGTGATCAACGCACCACTCCATGGCCTGAAGAGCTAGTTGCGTGGTGGGATGCTGCCCGGTGCCAAAGGCTGCCCCCGGCGCAATCGTAATAACTTTTTGGTCATGAATTTCCGGATAAGAGGTTCCGGGGGGCTTCAAAACCACTTTTTCGGTGATTTTCACCGGGCGTGTAAAGGCCCTCTCCAGAAAAGAAGTGCCATGGAGGTAGCAGTAGGAAAGAAGCCCCTGGTCTACCAGGCAACGCACAACCTCTCGGGCTTCCCCCGGAGACCGGTTTCCCCCAGCGCAAAGCCGGCGGACCAGGAGGCGCGGGGTTATCCGCCCATTATTGGATGCCGCCAGGGACAGCACCTCCTGAAGGTCCGCCGGTGAGGATCGATCTGCCGCCACGATTGGGCCTATGCTCCCCCGCCGCGGGGCTTCTCGGTGCCTTCCCGCGCCAGCAGGTCACGGTACCAGCAGGAAAACTCGAACATCGCCACAAAGCGCTCGTCGTTGTTGACGATTCCCAAGGCCAGCTCCAGCACGCCGCGCCCATAGGCATTTGAATATTCATCCATTTTCCGTGATTGAAGAAACTCCCGGACCAGCATTTGCGATGTCCGGCGGGTAGGATCGCGACGAATTTCAATGGGGTCCTTGGGCTCCTGAAAGGGGTCCCACTTTGCGTAGCCTTTCCTGAGGATGTGATTCTGTCGTCTGGAGGACATGCCGTCAAAAATCGCCTTTTTACGCTGGTCTTCCTCTAAAATAGGGTTGTCCATTACGGCCTCCCTGGGGAGCTTTTTTCATCCGCAGCATCCCGAGTTCCCAGATAAACTTCATTATAGTCGGTCAAAATCGCCATTGAAAGGGGCACCAGAATTTCCCCCAACCCGGAAAACCGCGACTTGATATCCTGGACCAGATCTTTTGAAATCTCGTATAGTTGTTGGTGAATCAAATCCAGGTTGACCGTTGGATAGTGGGTTCCCGCTTTAAACCCGGACAAACCACAGGTATGTCCTTTGCCCCCGATGGCCGTCGGGATCCCATAAAGCCGACAGGTAATCGGACGGTGAGCATAGAGTTCACAGCGTTCGGCCTCGTTTAACAACGGACAGCGAACCCGAACATCGGCCAATTCCTCCAGGATTTGATTTTCATCTTTTCCCGCTTGGGATTCCCTGTAGGCTTGGCGCTTGATCTTGTAAATGGCGCGATCTGCCTTGTTGGCCTTGGACACAAGCCGCTCCCGATTTTCACCGTCAACCGTCGCCAAAAAATGGTGGTTCAGATAGAGTGCCTCAATCAGGGTTAGATCAAAAAGCGCGTGACAGCAGTCGGCGCACCCCGTCTGGCACCGCACCTCGTCGGGAAAGGCCTTTTTTACCTTTTCAAACACCTGATCCGCCTGCGCTACCACCTTTTCATACCGATCAAAATATGGTTTTAAATCGATCTCCATCGGTTCCCCCTTCACCCACTCCCATCTGTTTCACGTGAAACATCACTTGCCGATACAAAATTCCTTGAAAATACAATCCAAAACATCCTCACGAACATTGATTCCCAGGACTGTTCCCAAGGCGGCGAGGCACTCTTGTAGATCTATGGCGACCATTTCCAAGGGTGTGTTTTCCTGAAAGGCCCGGGAAGCGCCTGCAAGCGCCGCCAACGCCCTTTGCAACGCCCCTTTTTGTCGAAAATTGGGGATGATCGTTTCATTCAGGTCCACCGCACACCCCTTGAAAATTAGATTTTTAATGGCCCCCCAAAGAGCGTCCACTCCTACACCCGTCTTGGCTGAAACACAGACCACAGGCAGTTCGGAAAAATTTTCAGGGGGTTTGAAATTACGAGAATTATCTATTAAATCCAATTTGTTGACCACAATCAGCAACCGTTTGCGATCGACCGAATCGAACCACCCGACTTCTTCACCACCGATGCCGTGTCGGGCGTCCACCACAAACAATATGAGATCTGCTGCGGCGATTTGGGTTTTGGTTTTTTCAATGCCGATTTTTTCGATGGGGTTATCGGTATCTTGAATTCCGGCGGTATCGGTCAAAACAATAGGGGCGCCGTTGATGCTGACCGTTTCATGGATCAAATCCCGTGTGGTTCCGGGAATGTCGGTGACAATGGCGCGGTCACGGCCAAGAAGTCGGTTCAAAAGACTGGATTTCCCGACATTGGGGGGACCAACCAAGACCAACCGGAAGCCTTCCCGAAAAACTCGCCCCTGCTCGTAGTGGCGAATCAGTCGTTCGATCCCGGGCAACACCTCTCGTTGGATATCGGCAAACTTCTGGTCAAGGGCGTGGCCCGGATCGACGTCATCCGGGAAGTCGATACCGGCCTCAATCTGAGTGATCAGATCGAGAACCCGGCCGCGAATGTGGTGAATGTGATGTCTGAACTCGCCAGAGACCTGCTGGGCTGCAATTCTCAGGGCGCTGGTTGTTTTTGCATTAATCAAGTCCATCACGCCTTCGGCTTGGGTAAGATCAATTCGGCCGTTTAAAAAGGCGCGCTGGGTAAATTCGCCTGGCTCTGCGCAGCGTCCGCCGCTCAGTAGAACCAGGTTGAAAATGGTTTCCAAAACAGCTGAACCCGAATGGCAGTGAATTTCAACGACATCTTCACCAGTATAGGAATGCGGGCCGTCCATGTAAACCCACAAAACCTCGTCTATGACCCGACCGGTGGCATTTTCCCGGACATAGCCATGATACATGTGCCGAGGCCTGATTTTCGTGTGGGAGGGGGAAGCGACGCTTATGGCGCCGGTCTCTTCCC
>JBAPYE010000200.1:0-2420 GCA_049284575.1 Desulfobacterales bacterium | reverse complement strand
CACCCAGGCCGTTTGCCCTGAAACTGGCCCTGGTGCCGGATACGCCCCTGCCGAGGCTGCTCGCAGAGCTCTCCGGCCGGCCGCCGCTGAAGATCCCAAGCGATTGGCCCGACCGGCAGCGTCACAGCCTGCTGGCGGTGATTGCCTGAAACCGCGCGGCAACCCGGCACATCAGGCCATTTTGGGCATATTTTCCCTACCGACAACCCGACAGCGCCCAGCGGAATTAAAACAGTTTGAAATAATTGAAAATTTTTCGGGTTTCAATGATATTTAGGATTTTTCTTTGAAAGCTTGACTCCCCCCATGAATTGGTATATGGACTTTTTTCTGCGAACAAATGGCGAACGCGCGCCATTAATTTACCCAGAAAGGAGGCTTACCAAATGGCTTTTATTCCCACTGTGGACGAAGAAAAATGCGAAGGCTGTGAAGAGTGCGTGGATGTCTGCCCGGTCGAAGTGTTTGAAATGGTCGACGGCAAATCCAGCCCGGTCAATGCTGAAGAATGCCTTGGCTGCGAAAGCTGCGTGGAAGTTTGCGAACCCGGCGCCATCACCGTCGAAGAGACCTGATCAGCCCGCAGATTTAAACCTCCCCGGAATGGTCCCGGGGGGGTTTTTTCCCCGCCACCATCAGCGACCCCATCCCCAGCGGTCACGGCTCATCAGGGCCCAAAGGCAGTGTCGATGAAGCCGCTCGTCACCATACGCCACGTGATCACTGAAACCCCACTGGGATTCGTCGGCGTGGTCTACCGAAAAGCCCCTTTTGGCCTGGTGGAAATTCTGCTGCCGCAGCCCGAGCGCGACGGCCTGCAGGCCCAGCTGCAGGCCGCAGGCGTCCCGCAGGCCGGCCGGCACCCCAATGCCCTGGCGGTCGCGCGGGCCATCCGGGGGTATTTCAACGGCCGGCCGCCAGCAGCCCCTCCCTGGCCCTATTGGGAGTGGCTCGATCTCAGCACGTTTACCCCCCTGCAGCAGGCCGCTCTCAAAGCCACCGCAAAAATCCCCTGCGGTCAGACACGCGCCTACCACGAGGTGGCGCAAGCCGCGGGCAGGCCCAAGGCGGCGCGTGCAGCCGGCAGCGCCCTCGCCAGAAACCCCTACCCCATCCTGATTCCCTGCCACCGGGTAATCCGCAGCGATGGTTCGTGCGGCAAGTTCGGCGGCGGCGCCCAACTCAAGCAAGCGATGCTGGCCCTCGAACGGCAAATCGCCGCGAAGGACGCGGCGCCTGCCGCAAAGGGCTGAGTCCCCCCGCCTGCCCCAATATCAAACGCCCGCCTGCAAACTGCCGGACGAGCGTTTTAAATTTTCGAAGCGACGAGCGCTCAGTTTATCTGCGCGGTGATTTTCTGCACGGCTTCCCGCACCGTTTGGGCCACTGCGTTGAGCCTCTGGGGGTGGAGCCCCAGGTGCTCCAAAGCCCCTGCCGCAACTTGGGGCAAGGGTGCGTCGACATCCGCCGCAGCGTCCAGCGTTTCGGCGATCCGGTCCGCCACGTGCAGAATGTAAGCCAGATCTTCTCCGGCAGCGGCGCCCGGATTGTGGTGAAAGCCGACACCGACCGCCTGAATTTCGGGAATCTTCCACTTCTTGCAGAGCTCGGCGGCGAGGTCCGCGTGGTCAAAGCCGAACAGATTTTGCTCGGCCTGAAAACAGGAGCCCTGGGCTTCGGTTAGCAAGGCATCAAAATCGGCTTTGCGCGCCCGGACGTGGGGGTCCAGGATGATTTTTCCGGCATCATGAAACAGACCGGCGGTAAATGCATGCTCTTGCAGGCCGTTGTTGCGGTCGGCGGCGATGAGCTTGGAGCCGAACGCCACGGCCAGCGAATGGCGCCAAAGGCCGCCGGCATCGATGCCATAGCCGGTCAGCTGGCTGCTCAGAAAACTGGTGCTGCCCGCCAGGGTGATAACCTCCTCAAGGGTTTTAAACCCTAAAACCACCGAGGCGTGCTGGATCGAGGACACCATACCGCTGAGACCGTAGTAGGCCGAATTGGCCATCTTGAGCACCCGGCCGGCCAGCGCCTGATCGGTCTCCAGCACGGCGGCGATTTCCTTGAAGTTTGTTTTGGGATCGGCCATGACCTCCCGGGCTTTCATCACCACCTGGAACATGGGCGGCAGGTCGCCCTGGGTCTTGAGAATCCGCTCTTTGAAAGCCTTGGCCACGCACGGATCCACTTCCGCCCCCTTCCCGCAGGCCGCCCCCCGGCCGGCATCACCGCCGGCCCTCAAATTCAGCCGGATTTTGGCCTTGCAGGCCGGGCAGGCAAATGCGAAGATTTTTTCTTTTGGCAGACGGTCTTCAGGAATGTTATATGTTTGGGAACAAGAAGGGCATTGGACTTTCATGTCTTCTCACTTGTTTTCAGGGCAGTGCCGCGAGTGTCGGGTTGGCTTTGGCAGGTCG
>JBAPYE010000199.1:0-2099 GCA_049284575.1 Desulfobacterales bacterium | reverse complement strand
GGGCTACCCGGTGGTCCTGCGGCCGGCCTACACCATGGGCGGCACCGGGGGCGGTCTGGTCTACAATGTCGAGGAGCTGCGGACCATCGCCAACCGTGGTCTGGCGGCCAGCCTGGTCCACCAGGTGCTGGTGGAGGAGTCGGTCCTGGGGTGGGAGGAGTTGGAACTGGAAGTCGTGCGCGACGCCAAGAACCAGATCATCACGGTCTGCTTCATCGAAAACGTCGATGCCATGGGCGTCCACACCGGCGACAGTTTCTGCACGGCTCCCATGCTGACCATCGATCCGGCGCTCCAGAAACGCCTCCAGCAGCAGGCCTACGCGATCGTCGCGGCCATCGAGGTGATCGGCGGCACCAACATCCAGTTCGCCCATGACCCGGCCAGCGGGCGGGTGGTGGTGATCGAGATCAACCCGCGCACCTCGCGCTCATCGGCCCTGGCCTCCAAGGCCACCGGCTTTCCCATCGCCCGGGTCTCGAGCCTGCTGGCCGGCGGCCTGACCCTGGACGAAATCCCCTACTGGCGCGACGGCAGCCTGGACAAATACACCCCCTCGGGGGATTATGTGGTGGTCAAGTTCGCGCGCTGGGCATTTGAAAAATTCGCGGGCGTTCAGGACCTGCTGGGCACCCAGATGCGGGCCGTGGGCGAGGTCATGAGCATCGGTAAGACCTACAAAGAGGCGTTTCAAAAGGCGGTCCGCAGCCTGGAGATCAACCGCTACGGGCTGGGGTTTGCCAAAAACTTTAACGCCCTGCCCCTGGAGGCGCTCTACAACGCCCTGGGCGCCCCCAGCAGCGAACGCCATTTTCAGATGTACGAGGCCCTGCGCAAGGGGGCCGACATCAAAAAGCTGCACGCCCTGACCCACGTCAAGCCCTGGTTCATCAAGCAGATGCGGGAGCTGGTGGTGCTGGAAGAGGAGATCCTGGGCTTCAAAGGCGGCCGGCTGCCGGACGACCTCTTGACGCGCGCCAAGCAGGACGGGTTTGCCGACCGCTACCTGGCCGGCCTGCTGGGCTGCGGGGAGGCCGAGATCCGTGAGCAGCGCAAGGCCCTCGGCCTGGAGGAGGTCTGGGAGGCGGTTCCGGTCAGCGGCGTGGAGAACGCCGCCTACTATTACTCGACCTACAGCGGCACGGACCGGGTGGCGGTCAGCGACCGTCGCAAGATCATGGTCCTGGGGGGCGGCCCCAACCGCATCGGCCAAGGGATCGAGTTTGACTACTGCTGTGTGCACGCGGCCCTCGCGATCCGCGAAGCCGGCTTCGAGTCGATCATGGTCAACTGCAATCCCGAAACGGTCTCTACCGACTACGACACCTCGGACAAGCTCTATTTCGAGCCGCTGACCGTGGAGGACGTATTGAGCATCTACGAGAAGGAAAAACCCGAAGGGGTGATCGTGCAGTTCGGCGGCCAGACCCCGCTCACCATCGCCGGCGAGCTGGCGGCGGCGGGCGTAAACGTGCTCGGCACCACCCCGGACACCATCGATCTGGCCGAAGACCGCGACCGCTTCCGCAAGATCATGCGCCAGCTGGGGATCCCCCAGCCGGAATCCGGCATGGCCAGCACGATTGCAGAGGCGCGCACGATCGCCGCCGAGATCGGCTATCCCCTGATGGTGCGCCCCTCATACGTCCTGGGCGGACGCGGCATGGAGGTGGTTCAGGACGAGGAAATGTTGCAGCACTACATCCAGGCCGCGGTGGAACTCTCCCCGGAGCGGCCGATCCTGATCGACCGCTTCCTGGACAACGCCATCGAGGCCGAGGCCGACGCCATCGCCGACGGCACGGGGGCCTTTGTCCCGGCGGTGATGGAGCATATCGAGCTGGCCGGCATTCACTCGGGTGATTCGGCCTGCGTCATCCCGCCCATCAGCATCGCGCCCCGGCACATCGACACCATCAGCGAGTACACCCGCAAAATCGCCGTGGCCCTGAACGTGGTCGGGCTGATGAACGTGCAGTACGCCATTTTCGAGAACACCGTCTATGTGCTGGAGGCCAACCCGCGGGCATCGCGCACGGTGCCGATCGTCTCCAAGGTCTGCGGCATCTCCATGGCCCGCCTGGCCACCCAGGTGATGC
>JBAPYE010000198.1:0-1708 GCA_049284575.1 Desulfobacterales bacterium | reverse complement strand
ACGTCAAAGGCGTGCAGCATGCCGTCGTTGGCGCCCACGTAGAGCGTGTCGCCATTCTTGAGCGGTGCTGAGTGCACGATGTCGCCCAACCTGCCGCCACGGCTCCGGAAGCCCAGGCCGTTGGGCTGCTCGTTGACCGTCTCACCGCGCAGGTAATCCACCATTTTCCCGGCCGTATCGACGTTGGCATCCAGATGGGGCAGCAGCGCGGTGTTCAGATCGAGGGCGTCTTTTCTAAACGGCACCCCGTTGGCCCCGTTCCAGGTGATGATCTGGCGGGTTTGCCAATTCCGGTTGTTGAGCTGGGTTTCAGCAGACCACTTGGGCGTGGGCTTGAGCGCCCCGACCGTGAGGCTGAGATCGGCTTCGGCCTCCTCCTGGGACACCAGCTCAAAGGCCTTGATGTCGCCGGTCCAGTCGTTGGCGTCATACAGCCCCTGGAAGAGCACCGTACCGGTCTGGAGTTCCTGGGAGCTGATGGCCACCGAGGCGCCGGTGCCGATGCGCTCCTCGATCTTCTGCTTGATGGCGTTCAAGGCCTCCACCAGCAGCTCGGGATTGCCCGCGCTCAGGAAGTCGCCGCGACCGTTGCGCGAGGCATGCAGCAGATCGTCGATTTTATGCCGATCGTTGACGGCGGGGTCCTTGTTCCAAACGCAGTCTTCGGGCGGTGACGTCGAACAGTAGTCCGCCGGCAGGGTGCCGATGACCCCGAAGGAGACCCCGAAGGTCACCATGTGCTGCTGACGGTTCTGGTCCAGCCCGTGGGTCGGAACCAGGTCCGCCAGACTCGAGAGGTCTTTGTTGTAATACAAGGCGGCCACGTCGGCCAGGGTGTTGGAGAAACTGTCACTGTCGTTGTTGCCCACCGATGGGGTCGCCCCGTTCCAGTAGCCGTCGGTCATCACGATGGCAAACGACTGCTGGCAGGCGCCGCCGTCGTCAAAACTCACGTAGGGGGATGCCCCGATACCGCCGGTGGCCGTGTCGGTATCATCGAAATACTGGCCGACCCGTTTGAGCCCCAACCGCAGCGGTGTGCCGCCGCTGGCGATGTAGCGCGGGTTGGTGCTGCCGGCGGCGTAGAGCATATTCAGGAGCCGGCCCTTGCCTTGGGTGGTATCGCCGAGGTCGTCACTCTTGTCGACGGGAATGACGGCCTGGTGGATGCGGTCATGAATCGTGTGCAGGCCGATATTGACGTCATGCATGTTGGCGATCACCTGGGACACCGCCGCCTTGGCGGTCAGAATGCGCCGGCGGTAGTAGGAGTACCAGTTGACGAAATTCTGGCGCTCCTGTTCGTAGGTTCGGGAGGTGCCGTCGACGTTGAGGGGCCAGACCCCCAGCGCCTCGGCCGCGGCCTGGGAAAGATGGTCGCCCCGGGGGGCGATTTCGCCGTAATCCAACCGATCATTGCCGTTGTCGTCGCTGAAGGGAAAGATGTGGATCCCGCCGTCCAACTCCACCAGGTAGGTGCTGCCGTTTTTCTGGAGATAGTAATGCGCCCGGTGGATTTCGCGGTCGCCGGCCGAAGCGACATTATCGAAGGTGTAGGTCCCCAGAAGATTCCACTGGCCGTCCAGGCTGCCGTCGTTCTGATTCACCCGAACCGTACCCAATAGGGAGCCGCTGTTGTTGTAAATGCGGTAAGGCGCGTTGGAGGCTCTGGTTCCGGCCCGTGTCCAACTGGCATACACCTCGTAGT
>JBAPYE010000197.1:0-3073 GCA_049284575.1 Desulfobacterales bacterium | reverse complement strand
TTCATCCAGCCCAAGCACGTGGAAATCTGGGGCGAAATCGAGGACGTCGACCCCGAACCGATTTTCGATGCGCTGCTTGCGCGCGTGAGGAACATCCGCGTCGCCGACATCATGACCACGGAGCTTGTCACCATCAAACCGGATACGCATCTTTTGATAATTGTCGATTTGATGATCAAACGCCACATCCGGCGGGTGCCGGTCGTCGATGGCGAAACGGTCGTGGGAATCGTCTACCGTTCGGAGCTCTTCTACCACCTCCTGCGGCGCTTTATCGCATAGGGGTCGCGGTCCGTGGCCGCGGCGGCCCCGCCGCACGCCGGCGCCTGCCGCGGGACCCGGAAACAGGGAGGGACCATGCCCATCGTGGAACAGCGCAGTGTGCTGACCGGCCTGCAGGTCAAGGACGCCATGCGCCGCAACGTGCAGCGGATGGCCGCCGACGCCACCCTGGGGGCCTGCATCAGGCGCATGATCAAGTACAAGGGCGGCGCGCTGCTGGTGGACGCGCCGGCGGGCAAGCCGGCCGGGGTGGTGTCCAGGACCGATCTCATGGGGGCCTACTATGCCGGTCTGCCCCTTGAAGCCGCTCTGCAGGATATCCTGGCCGGACCGCCGCGGTTTTGCTACCCGGATGACGGGCTGGAGGACGCGCTCGATCTCATGCGGCAAGCCGGGATCCACCGGCTCTATGTGCGCGGGGCGGGGTCCGCAGAGGCTGCCGGCGTCATCGGGTTTGCGGACATCGTCGGGCTGATCTACCGCTATTGCCGTTTCTGCGCCCAAAGCCGCCGAAAAGCCAAACGGCCGGATGCGGCCATCGGCCGCCTGACGGTCCGGGAGGTGATGAGCCCGCTGGCGGCGTCCTGCAATGCCGGCGACCCGATTGAATTGGTGATCGAGACGCTTTCCACCCACCACTTTGGGGCGGTTTTGATCGCGGGTGTGCAGGCTGAGCCTGTGGGGGTCGTCTCCAAGGCCGATCTCATGCTGGCCTACCTGCACGGGGTCCCGACCAGCGCCGGCGCCGACAGCGTGATGTCCGCGCCCGTAGCCGCCTGCAGTTCCACGGCGCTGCTCGCCGAGGCCATCCAGCAGATGCTGCTGAAAGATGTTCAGCGGCTTTTCGTCACCGCTGCGGACGGGCCTGCCGTCATTGGGGTGCTGTCGCTGTCCGATGCCGCCCGCTTTCGTTCCGGGACGTGCAAAGCCTGCGGGGCCAGCCGGGTGCTTGGCGAGCTTCCCGGAGCCTGCCGCTGAAGGTTGGCACGAATTTCAAAAAAACTGTGCCGCGCCGCCATTGCCATCCGTCATTTCTTTTGATACCCCTCACCTGGGGCTGAAAGATTTTTACCCCGCCCTCGGAGATCCGGATGAAATTTTTAAAACGAATTTTGGGCATCTGCGACACCCGGCCGCCGGGATGCGCGGATGCGTGGTCGGTTGCGGGCCGGACGGTCACGCTGGACCTGGCGCGTCTCCCCGAGCTGGCCCCGGCGGGCGGGGCCATTCGGCTGGAGGGCGGGGGGCTGCCCCACCGACTGCTGGTGATTCACGGCAGCGACGGCAATTTCCACGCCGTTGCCAACCGCTGCAGCCACATGGGGCGCCGCCTGGACCCGCTGGCGGGTCAAGCCCGGCTCCAGTGCTGCAGCGTGTCGAAATCGACTTTTTCCTACGCCGGAGACCCCCTTTCCGGGGCAGCCCGCACGGCGCTCAAGACGTTTGCGGTTACCCTGGCCGGAAACCAATTGACGATCGCGCTGTAGGCGGGTGCCGGCGGCATCTGCAAGGGCTGTCAGGGCGAGGCCCCTTACGTGGCCTCCGACGGTGGCGCGGCAGACCGCAGCCGCTGATGCAATGCCCGGGACGCGCCGGGATTTCACCCGCCATGGAATTTAAATGACCGACGACATCAGCACCTACAGCGTCAAATGCCGCACCTGCCGCAGGCGCTTCACGGTTCAGCTTTTCGGGAGCCACGAGAAAAATTTGTTTCTGGTGGACAAAAAAGACTGGTACTGCGAAAAGTGCAAACAGGAATTTACCCGCCAGCAGGCCGCAAAGCTGGCCGAGGTGCAGGTATCCAGCGGTTTTCCGGCCCTGCAGGGCACCCCGAAGCAGATTCCCTGGGCAGAGAAGATCCGGGCGGAGCTGATCAACAAGCTCGACTACCTCCAAAAAAGTCTCAAGTTTGAAAATGAAAGTCAAAAAGCGCTCTCCGACCGGGCGTTTGAGGTCTTTCGCGACGCGTGGCGGGAAAAGCCGGAGGCCAAATGGTGGATCGATCAGCGCCGCATGACGGTGCGGGACATTTCCCAAAAGCTGGCCGAAATATCGGCCGGCCTTGAAAAGGGGTGACGCCATCCAGGGGCGGCCCGCACCGCTTTGCGCATGTCGGCAACCGGCCGCTGGCGCCGTGGCGCCTGCGATCAAATTGAACCCCCACCGATGATACCTGTGCCGCTTCCTCAGATCGCCGCTATCCGCATGGCAGCACTCCCCATTGACCCAATTTTAGCCGACCTCAAGCAGACCCTGGGGGGCCATCGCCGGGTGGTGCTGCAGGCGCCCCCCGGGGCCGGTAAAACCACCCGGGTGCCGCCGGCTCTGCTGGCGGAAAACTGGCTGGCGGGCAAACGTCTGATCGTGCTGGAGCCTCGGCGCCTGGCCGCCCGGCGGGCGGCGGACTACATGGCGCGCCAAATGGGTCAGCAGGTGGGCCAAACCGTCGGCTACCGGGTGCGTCTGGACAGCCGGGTGGGTCCCGACACCCGCATCGAGGTCGTCACCGAAGGGGTGCTGACCCGCCTGCTGCAGCGCGACCCGGCCCTGGAGGGGGTCGGGGCGGTGATCTTCGACGAATTTCACGAGCGCAGCCTCGATGCCGACCTGGCCTTGGCGCTGTGCCTGGACCTGCAGACGGCGTTGAACCAGGCGCTGCGCCTGGTGGTGATGTCCGCCACCCTGGAAACCGCGCCATTGGCCCGCCTGCTGGGCGGTGCGCCGGTGCTCACCTGCCACGCCCGCACCTGGCCCGTGCGCACCGACTACCGGCCGCCCCGGCCGGGCC
>JBAPYE010000196.1:0-1574 GCA_049284575.1 Desulfobacterales bacterium | reverse complement strand
GAGGTTGCGGCTGGTTTCGGTGTTGACCCGGCCCACCAGTTCGTGCAGGCGCGAGCCGTAGTCCGGGTGGCCCAGCCCGGCCAGTTCGCCCCGGGGGGTGAGCAGCCGGATGATGATCGCCTGGGCGAGGTTGTCGCGGCCGCGGCTGAGCGCCATGTCCAGCCGGGTGCCCAGTCCGCCGGGGCCGGGGCGGCGCTCTGACGGTACCCGGTAGACCGGCCGGAAGTCCCGGTGGTGGACCTGCAGGCGGATATCGGTCAGAAGCTGCGGGTCTTTTTCCATGTGCTTACCCTCCGATCAGGACGGTCCCGAGCGCCACGACGCTGCCCACCGGCAGGTCGGCCGGGTCGTTGCAGGTCATGGCCGTATCGCCGTTGCGGGCGGCCGGCTTGCCATTGATCAAAACCGTTGTGCTGCCCATGAAAACCGTGGCCTTGTTGCCGGGCGGGGTCTGAAACGGGCCGCCCTGGGGGACGTGCGCGGGGATGTTGCTGGCCGTGCTGTCCTTGGTGGCCGCCGGCTGCCCCGCGATGGTGACGTCCGCGCTGAGCCCGTTGTCGAGCTGGCCGCTGAACGGGTGGGGCAGGGGGGTCGGCACCGGCCCCCCCGGGGAGGGGATCATTACCACGTGGATGTCGGTGGCGATGACCTGGTCTCCTTTTTTGGCTGCCGGTTGTCCCATTTCGGAAAACGCTCCTGCCGCTGCTGGCGGGCTCTAGTTCAAGTTGATGGTGGCGCCTTTCAGCTTCAGCTCGCCAACCGCTTCGATGGTGACGCTGTTGCCGTTGATCTTGAGGTCGCCGCCGCTTTTAACGCTGACGGTGCCGTCGCGGTCGATGCTCAGGCTGGCCTTGCCGCCGTTTACGGTCAGCTCGGCCACGGGGTCGTCGTCTTTGAGGCTCAGCGCGAGGCCGTCGCCCAACCGGATGGTGAGCTCGCGGGCGTCGCCGCTCAAAAGTTCGATGTGGACCGCATCCCCGTCGCCGGCACCCAGCGGCAGGTGCAGCACGGCCTGGCCGTCGGCGTTGAGCGGGGGGCGCTCCTGGTCGTTGTAAAGCCGCCCCGTGATCACCGGCGCGTGGCGGTCGCCGCCGATAAACTGCACCAACACCAACTCCCCCACAGCGGGGATCATGGCCGCCCCGATGCGCGGGGTGGCCACCGGCACCTGTTTGAGGACGATCCCCGAATCCCGCAGGACCACGCTGCAGGCGTAGTTGTCGCTGTCGCCGGTCTCGGCGTGGGGGTGCTGCTCCTGCACCACGCCAAGTTCGGCGGTGCGCACTTGCCCCAATTCCTCGCGGACGATGCGGCGAATGGTTTCAAACAGGGAATCGCTCACAGGAGGCCTCCGGGTCCGGCGCCGCTCTCGGCGGACTTGCTGAAATCGAAGATGCTGATAAACCCGCCGGACTTTGAAAATTGGTGCCGCACCCGGACGACCAGCGCGGCGCCGTTTAAGGCCGCATCCGGCGCACCGGCGATCGCGATGCGGCTGCCGACGGTCACCGCCGGCGACCCCGGCACCCGGATCCGGCCGGTGACCGTCGTCAGTGCGGCGGCTGTCATGTGAC
>JBAPYE010000195.1:0-5179 GCA_049284575.1 Desulfobacterales bacterium | reverse complement strand
GTCCGGAAAGGGTTGCGGCCGCCAGCTCGACGCCCCCGGAGAGCGGCGCCAACCGCGCGAGGGGCTCTTGCAGGGCGGGAAAGCCCAGCAGCCAGGGAAAGAGTTCGGAGAGGGCCGCGCTGGCCGCCAGGGAGGTGACCTCCAGGGCGTAGGGCGGCCGCCGGCCCAGCCGGGCCGAGAGCCCCTGAAAGGCCGTCCCGCCCATGCGACCGTCCAGCCCGGCCACGCGGATCTGGTCGGAATCCAGGAAAAAGCTGCCCCCGGACAGGCTCACCCGGGCGGGCAGGCGCTGGTAGTCGGCTTCGAGATCGAATTCCGCCACCGCCACCACGGCCGTCATGCCCGCCGGCGTTTTTTCGAGCTTCAGGCGCCCCAGCCCCCGCCCGCTGACCGCATCGAGCTTGGCCAGTTCGGCCAGGTAGGCCGGGGGACCGCCGATGCGCTTGAGAACCGGGGGCAGTTGGGAAAGGTCGGCCGCCACCTGCAGGTCCAGCCCAAAGGGGGTCTCGGCCGTGTCGGTCAACCCGAGGTGCAGCACGCCGCCGCTCCCCGAGGAGTTTCCCAGTCGGGCCTGCAGCCCGCTGCCGGTCAGCCGCCCCTGGGCGATCGACACCTGGCCGGACACATCGCTCAGATCCAGCCCCGGTTTGGGCACAAAAACGCGCCCGTCGACAAGCTGGGCCCGAACGCGGAAATTTTCCCACCCAAAAAGCTCGCGCCAGGTGTTCCCCGCAGCGTCCCACCGCGCTTCGGACAGGCGGCCCCCGCGCACGATGGTCAGCACCCGGCGCAGCACCGGGTGATCGCCCACCAGGTCCTGCAGCGCCTGCCGCACGGCGCTGAGATTCACCGCGTGCGCCGTCAGCGCCAGCCCCAGCCGTGGCGGGTGGGGTGACTGGTTCAAACGGCCGGAGAGGAGCGCCGCCGGGGCGGTCAACCGCAGGGACTCGAGCTCGATCTCAAGTCCCGCGGCCTTCAGGGCGACCGAGAGGGCCAAATCCTCGCCCGCCAGAGCGGCCTGCCCGCTGGTGCCCGTTACGGTGGCCCTCAGCCGGGGGCTTTGGAGCCGGGCCTGCAGGCCGGAATCGGCGTCGACCGTAAAGCTGGCGTTTAAATCCAGCGGGTCGAACTGCAGGTGGGCGGCGGGCGCGGGCGCCAAGGTCTGCAGAAGTGCGGCGGAGGCAAAACCGGTGACCTCGGCTTGGCCGCGCAGAACCTTCTCGCCGCTGGGGGTCTGCCCGGCGGCGACGAGGCGTTGCCAGAGGTTGGAGCGGCACTGCAATTGGAAATGGGGGCGGCCGTGGGCGGTGTTCAGCTGCAGGTCAAGATCGGCCAGCTGCAACAGCCGCTGGGCGCCCCGGCTCAGCTCCAAGCGCCCCCCCACGATCGTCAGATCGAAGGGCGGTACGGGAGCCGGCAAGCGATCCGGCCGGATGGCGCCCGACATCCGCCCCCGGGGGGCGGCCGCCGGCATCTGCAGAGCGACCTCCGGGGCCAGGAGGGAGATCTCGGCCGCCTGCAGCCTGCCCATCAAAAACGGCCCCAGCCGCGGGTAAAGGGTCGCCTGGGGCAGGTCGCCGCGCCCGACCCCCGGGACCGAGATCCGGCAGCCGCTGAACTGGACGCGCAACCGCGGCCAAAAGGTCACCGCCAGCCGGTCGAAGGCGACTTCCCCGCCGACACGCGCCGAGAGCTGGGCGGCCACCCGGTTTTTCATCCACGGCTGATCCCACGAGCGCGGGCCCAGCCACAGGGCCAGCGCCAGCAACGCTAGGCCCACGACGGCCAGGGCAAGCCCGAGGCGTTTTGCCCGCCTACTGGGCATGCACCTTGCGGTGCTGGGCAAACCAGGCCTTGATCACGGCATGCGTCAGGGTGGCCAGGGGAATGGCAAAAAAAAGCCCCCAAAACCCCCAGAGCCCGCCGAAAACCAGGATCGCGGCGATGACGGCCACCGGGTGCAGGTTGACGACCCCGGCCAGCAGCAGCGGGGCCAGCAGGTTGCCGTCCAGCATCTGGAGGATGAGATACGCCAGCAGGGCGTAGGCGAAATCAGCGCCCCAGCCCCACTGGTAAAAGGCGATCACCGCTACCGGCAGGGTCATGAAGATGGCGCCGATATAGGGGATCAGAACGCTCAGGCCGGTAAAAAGCGACAGCAGCATGGCAAACCGCAGCCCCATGAAGTAAAAGGTCGCATAGCTCACCCCCCAGACAATCAGGATTTCCCAGATCTTGCCGCGCACGTAGTTGGTGATCTGCTGGTTGACCACCCGCCAAACCTCGATGGCCAGCCCCCGGTGGTCGGGCAAAAACTGGGAGGTCCAGTCGAGCAGCCTGGCCTTGTCGTTGAGAAAGAAGAAGACCATGACCGGCACCATGATCATGTAGACCAGAATCGAAATCAGGCCGCGCACCGAGGCCAGCGAAAGGGTCAGCAGCCGCTGGATCAGGAGGTAGAGCTCACCGCCGATGAAATCCAGGAACTGCCGGATCTGGGTTTGGGAGACGATCTCCGGGTAGCGCTCGGGCAGCAGCATCAGCAGGTCTCTGCCGTTGGCAATGATCGAGGGTAGTTCCTGCAGAAGCTGTCCGATCTGCCGCGAGAGCACCGGCAGGAGTCCCACCACCAGGATCAAGAGGGTGGCCAGGAACAGCAAGAATACCAGGAGCACGCTCACCAGCCGCGGCACCTTGATGCGCTGCAGGGCCATGGCCATGCCGTCCAGCAGGTAGGCGATCACGAGACTTACGAAAACCGGGGTCAGCATGTCCCCCAGAAACATGATGATCAGAAACCCCGCCAGCAGCAGCAGCCCCAGAATGAGGGACTGCGGATCTGAAAAATAGCGGTTCAGCCAATCGCGGATGAGTCGCAGCATAGGGAGAAAATTTCAGCCCCCCAGGGGCGGAGAAAAGGGCGCGGTTTCGGAAAAAGGTCCCAGACGGCGCTGCCGCGAGGCCTGCACTGTGCGCGGAACCGCTGCAACTTCATAGATCTTCTAAGGAACCGTCAAATATCACAGCTTGCCGGAGCGGAAAATGGAGATGATCAGCCAAAGCCCGAGCACGGTGGCAATGCAGTACCCGACCACCCCCAGGATGGCGGTAAGTGAAAGGGTCTGGTAGCCCAGCAGGCGCACCTGAAATTGAAATACCGTCTGGGTGGAATTGAGGATCAGGGCCGCGGCGATGGTCGAAGCCGAAATGATCAGTCCGATGATCAGCCGGTTGACGCCCTTTTCGAATTTCTGATCCAGCTGGTCGAACCCGGTGTGCCGCAGTGCGAGCTCCTGCTTGCCCTGGGCGGTCTGCCGGAGGATGTCGTGGATCAGCTTGGGCGCGGATTTGAGGTAGCCTGCGGTGTTGCGCAGATCTTTGCCCATATTGCGCAGAATTTTACGGGACTCGTAGCCCTTCTGCAGCAACTGGCGGGCATAGGGCCTCATGACGGTCAGGATGCTGGCATCGCTTCCCAGGGTTTTTCCCAGGGCCTCGGTCTGGATCAGGGTCTTGAACAGCAGCAGCAGGTTGCGCGGCAGGCGAATGCCATACTTGGACACCAGCTGCATCGCCTGGTCGTAAACGTCCCGGACGGAGATGGTCTGCAGGGAGCGCCCGTAAAACGGCTCGCTGATATCTTTCAGCTCTCTTCGAAAACCGACGAGGTCAACCCCCTCGGCGGGCAGAACCCCTGAAGCGCGAAGCGCCTCCATGATCAGATCGTAGTCCCGTTCGGCGTAGCCCAGAAACACGTAGGCCACCTGCTGCATGGTCTCCTCGTCCAGGTAGCCCATGATACCGAAATCCACCAGCCCCACCCGCCCGTCGGGCATGACGATAGTGTTGCCGGGGTGCGGGTCGGCGTGAAAAAACCCGAATTCCATCAGCTGCCGCGAAAAGGCGCGCAGCCCGATCAGAGCGATCTCCCGGGGGTCGATGCCGGCCGCACGGATGGCGGCCACCTCGTCGACCTTGACACCTTCGACAAAGGTCATTACCAGGACCGAGCGGGTGGTCAGATCCCAGTAGATTTCGGGTACGCAAATATCCTCGACATACTGAAAATTGGCGGCAAATTTCTCGATGTTGCCCGCCTCCCGGAACATGTCGAGCTCGTTGAAAATCGTGCGTTCAAACTCCTGTACGATGTTGGTGGCCCCCAGAATGCGGCCCAATTCGAAGTTTTTTTCGAGCTTGGCAGCCAGGGTGTACATCAGCTGGATGTCTTCGCGGATTTTTTTGGTGATCCCGGGCCGCACGACCTTGACGGCCACCCGCGCGCCGCTGAAAAGACGGGCGGCATACACCTGGGCGACCGAAGCGGCTGCAATCGATTCCGCTGAAAAATCGGCGAAAAGAGCCGACAGCGGCTGGCCCAGCTCAGATTCGAGGAGCCGTTTGATTTCCGGAAAGGCCACCGGGGGCACCTGGTCCTGCAGTTTCTTGAACTCCTCCAGGTAATCCGGGGGGAAAAGGTCGGCGCGCGTACTCATCAGCTGTCCCAGCTTGATAAAACTGGGCCCCAGTTCCTCGAGTACCAGGCGGAGACGCCGCGGGGCGGGAAAGCCGCTGGGGGGCAGGCTGTCGGTGGCGTTGCGGTTTTTGCGGCCCGCGGTCAGCCGATCGGCCGCAACCCCGAACCCGTGCTTGACCAGCACGCGGGCGATGGCGCCCAAACGCCTGAATCCTCTAAAACGGTTGACCCCCCTTGCAGCTCCCATGTTCCCGCCCTGGCTCGATTGGCTTGAAAAACGGCGCCTGCCGCGCCGTTCCGACGACCCCGGCGCTCACCGGCTTTGCGACGGCCGCAGGCCCTCCCCATCAAGGGCGGAGCGCGCAAGGCCACCGCCCCGCCCCGGCACTCACGACACCCGCCGCCATTTGACGAAAATCTCCTTCAACTTTGCGGGATCGGCAATATAGCTTTCCATGTAGCCGCAGTCGGTGCAGACATAATTGTCCAGAGATGCAATCGATGTCAGGCTGACGGGGATCGAATTACTGCCGAAGGGCCCGCTTTTGGGGTGCACATCGTCACCGCAGTACACCTCTTTGGAACCGCATTTGGGGCATTTTCCGTTTTTCACTGGCATACCTCCTGGTGAATTGCCGCACCGCTGGATTGCGTGGATGACGAGGCCCTTTGCCGACAGCCGTCCAAAAGGCGGTGCGCCAC
>JBAPYE010000194.1:0-1681 GCA_049284575.1 Desulfobacterales bacterium | reverse complement strand
ATTATAATATAAATTATTATTTTTATTATATAAAATGATGTAATCCGGATGTAACCTCGCGTAACTTCTGTAATCTCGGGAAGCCTCTGGGGGTTCGGTAACGTCGGCGGCAGTCTGTCCTCCTGATAGGGGGCTTCCGGTGGTCGTGATTGCTGCCGGCGAGGCTTGCTTTAGCCAGCCCTGCGCACGAGCGTGTTCGCTGGCCTTCCGGGTTCTTCCGGTAGGCAAGCTTAACTGCGGTGGACTCGATGCTGAGCATCCGATCGAGGCGAAGTTGGCGCCCGTCCGTGCCTTGCCCCAGGCTCTCGGCGCGTATCGTCCGAGGTTATTACGGCAACACGGCTACTTAACCAGGCATTCCGAGCCTTCCAGACCCCGGGGGGAAAACCGACAACCTGTGGGCTCGACGAGGATGGAGGCATTTGGTGGCCTGGTTCCGCTTCGCTGCTGGATGGACGCAGCCCTGCTTCACGATCGCAGGGCGCGCAACAGGAACGCGCCGAACCGGATGACGCCAAGGATGACGGCACCCGACAGGACGCCGGCCAGCAAGTTGAAAACTGGCGGCGCCACGGCCTCGAGCGCCGGTCCGATGGTGGGGACGGCCGCGGCGGCATGCGTCAAGGGATGCAACAGGTCATGCACCCCGGGCAGCCCGTGAACCAGGATGCCGCCGCCGACCAGGAACATCGCGGCGGTCCCGACGACCGCGAGCATGCGCATCAGGCGAGGCGCGGCCGCCAGCAGCCAGGTGCCGAAGCGCCGCTGCAGACGTGCCGGCAGGTCGTCGCCGGAGCGCCGCTCAAGATAGATCCCGGCGTCATCCAGCTTGACGATGCCCGCCACGAGCCCGTAGACGCCGACGGTCATCAACAGTCCAATCCCCGCAAGGACCGCGAGCTGATTGACCAATGACGTCTCGGCGACGATGCCAAGCGTGATGACGATGATCTCCGCCGACAGCACGAAGTCGGTGCGAATCGCCCCGCGAATCTTGTCCTTTTCGAAGGCCACCATGTCGCGACTTGCATCGATCAGGGCATGGGTCAGCTCGCTATGGTGCTGCCGGTCATCCGCCTTGGCATTCAGGAGCCAATGCGCCAGCTTTTCGAAGCCCTCGTAGCAGAGGAAGCCGCCGCCCAGCATCAAAAGCGGCGTGACGGCCCAGGGGGCAACGGCGCTGATCAACATGGCCGCCGGGATCAGCACCAGCTTGTTCTTGAGCGAGCCGAGGGCGACCGCCCAAACGACGGGGAGTTCCCGCTCGGCCCGAACCCCGAGAACCTGCTGCGCGTTCAACGCGAGATCGTCTCCGAGAACGCCGGCGGTCTTGCGCGCCGCGAGCTTGGTCATAACCGCGATATCGTCGAGTACGGTTGCGATATCATCGAGAAGTGCGAGCAGGCTGGCTCCGGCCATGGGCTCTCCTATGACCTCGAAAATCCGTGGATTTCTAACTGCGTCGATGAGAACGGCTCTGGCAACCCGCGGGGCGAAGCGGATGCAGGCCTCCAAACCTGAAAGGGGGGATGCGGGTTGCGGCCGAAGGGCCAGCCTCGGGGAGCGATCCGATTCGGGACCCAGCTTGGGTTTCACCTTCGAAATCGCGACAGGCAGGGCAAGCCGGAACCAATTCTCCGGGCAGAGCGAAGGAATTAGACCGGCAAGGCCAGCTCAGCCC
>JBAPYE010000193.1:0-4159 GCA_049284575.1 Desulfobacterales bacterium | reverse complement strand
AGGGCATCGCTGCGGTTCTGCTCCTGGGTTCGGAACCGCCGGGCGTCGATCAGCAAGACCCCTTCGCGGGAGACCCGCGACCCACCCAAAATCAACAGCCGGGCACGCACTGCCGGCGGCAGGTCCTGACAAGCCTGGATGTCGAAACGCAGCTGGACCGCGGTGGCCACCTTGTTGACGTTCTGTCCGCCGGGGCCGGATGCGCCGGTAAAGGTCATCTGCAGGCAGCTCTCGTGGATGGCCAGGCTCGGCGTGATCTGGATCATGAAAGGAATTCTGGCATGCAATCGGTCCACCTGGCAACGGTTTTTGTTCCGGTGTGCAGACCGGTCGAACGTTCACCTGTTCCCTGAGAGGTGTTCACATGAAAATTCTGGGTATTTCGGGAAGCCCCCGCAAAGCGCAACAGTCGGGCGTTTACAAACTGGTTTCCACGGTGCTCGAGAACAGCGGGTGCCAGTGGGAGCTGATTTCGCTGCGGGGCACGTCGATTACCGGCTGCATTGCCTGCCTGGGGTGTGTCAAGGACAATGTCTGCAAGATCGAGGACGACGGCCGCTGGCTGCGGGATAAAATCGTTGCGGCCGATGCCTACGTCATCGGGGCGCCTAACTACTACTCGGGGATCAATGCCCTGACCCATGCCTTTCTCGAGCGCTGGTTCCAATTCCGGCACCAGGAGGGCAACACCCTCTGGGGCAAGCTGGGGGTTGCCGTGGGGGTCGGGGGGAGCAGCGGGAAGATGCCGGCCGATGAAATCGAGAAGTTTTTCCTCTATAACTTCATCGAAACCGTGGCCAAGGTCTCCGGCCAGGGTGCCGCTTCGTGCTTTACTTGTGGCTTTGGCGAGACCTGCAAGGTGGGATTGCCTCACATGCTCTACGGCGAGGGGGCCAAGATTACCCCCGAGATGATTCCGGCTGTCAGCCGCCAGCCGGCGGTGATGCAGGCCGCTGCAGATGCCGGGCAGCTCCTTGGCGAGCGTCTGCGGCAGGGCCATGATCGCGTTCGGGTCACCGAAAAAATGAAGCAGACGATGATGGCCAAGCTGAAGGAATCGGCATGAATTGATGGGCCTGTAAAAATCCAAAGCCAGACGGTTTTGAAACCTCCGCACCTGCCGTCGTGCCGGGCGCCATGGGGCGCCGGCGGAACTTCGTTCCGGATCCTTCTAAGGGAAAGAAAGGGCGCGTGCGAGGCGGTCCTGTCCGGCGGCTTTCAGCTGGCGTGAGCGGGAATGTCGTCGCTGTTCTGGGGCAGCCGGCGATAGGCCATCGGGTTTTGACTGCGAAGGGACTGGAGCGCCTTCTGAAACTTGCAGTAGCGCTCCTTTTCACTTTTGACCGGCTTGATGTTGAACCGCATGAATTCAAGGAATTTTTTCAGGGTGCGGACATACTGAACGGAAGGATTGGCGATGTCGTTTAACGAAATCTTCCGCTGGTAGAGCAGTCGTTCCGCCGAGGTGGCCTCCTGCTCCACCAGGTAGACGATTTCGCTGAACCGGCGGTTTTCGATGGAATCAATGAAGGCCGTGAAATCGAAGGTTCCAGAAACCATGTTTTCCCCCTTTGATTTCAGTGTGTGGGTTAGGGTCATCTTCAATTCGGCGGCAGATTAGTCGGCCCATGTTAGAATTGTGTTAGGATTTCTGAAAAAAGTCGCGAGACCCCAAAAAGTTGGCTGTCATTTAAACCGGAAAAGGCGACGGGCCCCTGCCTACCTCCTGAGAATCGGCCGGGCGGGGCGCTGACCCGGAAACCAAACGCCGTGACGGAAACCTTAACGCCAACCGGGCAGGCCGCCCGGTCCAATGTGATCTTGATCGGCATGCCCGGTGTGGGCAAAAGCACCGTCGGCGTCCTGCTGGCAAAGCAGATGGGGCTTTCCTTCCACGACACCGATATCGGTATCCAGACCGCCCAGGGGTGCAGCCTGCAGGAGATCATCGACGGGGGCGGGGTGGCGCGCTTTCGCCAAATCGAGGAGCGCAGCGTGTTGGCGTTGGCCTGCCGCTGTCACGTGATTGCCACCGGCGGCAGCGTGGTATACAGCCCGCGGGCGATGGCCCATCTCGGCGCCATGGGGGTCATCGTGCATCTGGATCTCGATGCCGAGCATCTGATGCTGCGTCTGAGCAATCTTCAAACCCGGGGTGTGTTGCGGGCGCCGGGTCAGACCATCGCCGATCTTTACCGCGAACGCCGGCCGCTCTACCGTCGCTATGCCCACCTGACCGTCGATTGCCGCGACAGGACGCCCGACAGCCTGGTAACGTGCATCGCCGCGCATCTTTCGGGGGCGGGACTGACCCGGCTGAACTGACCAACCGGTTGCACCGGGGGGACGAAACAACTGGTGCACCCTTCGACTTCCGGATGTTTTCTTGATGTGTGGGAAATCTTTTTGTTTTGTTTTGACTGCATATTTGTTAGAAAATAGTGTGCAGCTTTCGGTTTTGTTGTGACAATCTGATTTTCCAATTCTTTGGTTATTCGCAATGCAGCCTGAAATAAAAAAGATTGAAGATATCTCTCTGCTCTATGAGATCAGCAAAGCGTTAAACGAGCATTTCGATCTGAAAAAATCCCTCTACCAGGTGCTGGACATCCTTTCCAACACCATGGGTATGGTCCGGGGAACCATCACGATCCTCAATCCCTTCCGCGATGAAATCACCATCGAGGTCGCCCACGGCCTCACCCGCAGCGCCATGGAGCGGGGCAAGTACCGGGTGGGCGAAGGCATCACCGGCCGGGTGATCCAGACCGGCAAGGCGGTGGCGGTGCCCAAAATCAGCGAGGAGCCGCTTTTTCTCGATCGCACCGCCAGCCGCAGGAACAGCCACGAAAAAGAGGTCTCCTTTATCTGCGTGCCCATCAAGAAGAGCAGCCAGGTGGTGGGGGCGCTGTGCATCGACAAGGAGTTCGATGAAACCTATCCTCTGGAGGAGGGCAAGAAACTGCTGATGGTGGTCGCGGCCATGGTGGCCAGCCATGTGATCAACCTCGAGACCATCCGCATGGAAAAAGAGCATCTGCGGGAGGAAAACCGGCGGTTGCGCGATGAGATCAAGAACAGGTACCGCATCACCAACATCATCGGCAACAGCAACAAGATGCGCGAGGTCTTCCAGATGATCTCCCAGGTGTCCAAGAGCAACGCCACCGTCCTGGTGCGCGGTGAAAGCGGTACCGGCAAAGAGCTGGTGGCCAATTCCATCCACTACAACAGCCTGCGCTCCAAGCGCCCGTTTGTCAAGGTCAACTGTGCGGCCCTGCCCGCCAACCTGATCGAGAGCGAACTTTTCGGCCACGAACAGGGGGCCTTCACCGGCGCCATCAAGCAGAAGCTGGGCAAGTTCGAGATGGCCAACAAGGGCACCATCTTTCTGGATGAGATCGGGTCCATTGACCTCAACGTGCAGGCCAAGCTGCTGCGGGTCCTCCAGGAAAAAGAGTTCGAGCGCGTCGGCGGCCACAAGACCATCGCCTCCGACGTGCGCATCGTGGCGGCCACCAACAAGAACCTCGAGCAGGCCGTCGAGCAGGAGACCTTTCGCGGCGATCTTTACTACCGCCTCAACGTTTTCCCCATCTACATGCCGCCCCTGCGGGAGCGCAAAACCGACATCCTGCTGCTGGCGGATTTTTTCCTGGAAAAATATGCCCGTGAAAACGCCAAGGAAATCATGCGCTTTTCCACCCCGGCGATCGATATGATGATGGTTTATCACTGGCCCGGCAACGTGCGTGAACTCGAAAACTGCATCGAACGCGCGGTGCTGCTCTGCGAAGAGGGGGTTATCCACAGCTACCACCTGCCGCCGACCCTGCAGACCGGCAAGGAGTCCGACACCCTGCCCAAACTCTCCCTGGAAGAGGCGGTCGACAATCTCGAGCGTGAAATGCTGATCGACGCCCTCAAAAACACCCGCGGCAACACCACCCAGGCTGCGGAACTGCTCAAGACCACGACCCGCAAGTTCGGCTACAAGGCCAAAAAATTCAGCATCGATTACAAACTCTATCGTTGAACGGGCGAACCGGTTGCGGGGCGGCGGCCCGCTGGGGGCAAGACCGCAACGTTCTTGCGGCAGAGGCGCAGGACCTCGGGCATTGAGAGCGCCCTGCCCTTGCGGCTGGCGGCCGCCCGGATT
>JBAPYE010000192.1:0-1686 GCA_049284575.1 Desulfobacterales bacterium | reverse complement strand
GTCTGCTTCCGAGGCACAATGGGTGCCCGTTCTCCCGATATATAACGAAAAACGTCGACAAGGTCTATGCCGAGGCAGACGGTATCGACCCAAATTACCGTCCATATCCAGATATAGAGAGCCCCCGTGGGTGAACCGGCCAAGGCTCTGAAGTAAAGCCAGGGCAACAGCAAGAGCCAGACAAAGTGGCCGACGCCGAGCAGCCGGACCCAACCGAGGCGTCGGTGGAGGGGTACGATAACGGCAGCCGCTATAACATAACTGCCCAAAGTTGCCCACGCTTCGAGTCGACTGAGAAAAAACAAGGGCGCCACAAGGTTGACGGCCATTAGCAACCACATCCACATCCGCCAGAGGAGGGAGAATTCCCGAGCGTCTCGAACGATGCTGTTCCTTGTTCTTCTTTGCTCTAAATCGGATTCCACGTCTGAATGCTCCTAAACAAAAACCTCTCTAATTTACCCTGCTGGGTAAGTCGTTTATGCTCCAACCTGACTTTTTACGGAGTAGGCAAATGAAGGTCTACTCGGTATCCGGCGTTTTCGGAAACCGGCGCCCGGCGGATCAGCGACGCTCTTTCGGAAGAGGTAGAACAGCCTGACGCCGGTCTTCGACGATAAATCATCCGCCTACTTGAGCGATAGGGGCTTGGAATTTTCCCACAGACCGTGAATGTTGCAAAGGGCCGTTGCAAAAAGGGTCCCGGCCTTTTTGACTTTCAAACTGGCGGTTGCGGAATGGTTGGTGGTGACGGGGCCTTTGTCGGCGCCGTCGGTCGACTCTCCATGGGCGCAAAACTCGAAGTTTCCGACCTGATAAGCGAATTTGTCGCCCTCCGGTTTAAAGTAGAGCTGAATCCAGCGGATGTGGTGTTCGGTGGTGTTGGGGTGGGCCACTTCCTTGCCGAGCGACACCTTTACCTCGAATGTCTCGTCGGCCGCGACGGCGTCCGGACACTCGATCACCGGGACGTGCTTTTCGGATTTCCAATCTGCGGTCTGATAAAGTTCACCGATTTTTGCCATCTTCATCTCCTTTCGTTTTAAAAACAGTTTTCAACCAGGCACCTCAATTGGCGGTCTGCGTTCCCTTCACCACCCCGTCGACCTCGGCCCTGGTCAGGGTTTCGTGCTCCAGCAACGCAGCGGCCAGAGCGTCCAATTGGTTCAGGTTGCTTTCCAGAACCTCGCGCGCTTTTTCCTCCATGCCGAGGGTGATCTTTTTAATTTCTGCGTCGATAACCTGGGCGGTGTGTTCGCTGTAGTCCTTGTCCTCCGCCAGTTCCCGGCCCAGAAATGGATGCGGCTCGCCCTTCTTGAAGACCACCGGCCCGATCTCATCGCTCATTCCCCATTGGCAGACCATGCGGCGGGCCAACTGAGTGGCTTTCTTCAGATCGTCGCCGGCGCCGGTGGACACGTCGTTGAACTTGATCTTTTCCGCCGCGCGTCCGCCCAGCATGATCGCGATGCGGTCGAGCAGGTAAGTTTTCTTCATGTTGTAGCGTTCCTTCTCCGGGACCTGTTCGGTCACCCCGAGCGAACCGCCGCGTGGAATGATGGTGACCTTCTGCAGCGGGTCGGCTTCCGGCATATGTTCGGCCACCAGGGCGTGGCCGGCCTCATGGTAGGCGATCATCTCTTTCTCCTCGTCGGTGATGACCTCGTCGCGCTCGATTCCCAGCAG
>JBAPYE010000191.1:0-2803 GCA_049284575.1 Desulfobacterales bacterium | reverse complement strand
GTGTAGATCTGACTGGGAGTATCGGTTTGAACGTCCTTCACGGTGACCTGGGGGGGGTTCCGATCGATCAGGCGCCTGATCGACTGCGGGTGGAAAAATTACCTGAATTTCAGCTGTCGGCGGCGCGCGGATGACTGAAATACTGGGCTTTCTAGCACAGTTTGAGGGGGCATTCAATCTTTTTGTCCCGGCGACACGCAACCCGAGGCGGTCAAAAATGGTCTTTCCCCGCATGGCGGGGTTTGGGTTTGAAATCGCCGCAGATAATAATTGCCGATAAGATATATTATGTAAACTTTATCTCGATGCCAATCAGACTGCAGGTTCTCCGCCTGCCCGACCGGTTTTTGGGCTGGGGCCGCCCCCATTCAGCCGTGGCGCTGGAGAAATTCTCGAACCGCGGGCACCAGGTAGATTTCATCATGGGGAAAATGGTTCAGGCACCCTGCCAGCTTTTCATTTTTGGATTGGACGCTCAAGTGTTTGCTCATGATGTACACCGGGCGGTTCTTGACCCTGCAAAAGCCGCTGCGCACCCGCAGGCCCGCGTGTCGGAGGTTTTGCTCCCTGACGCTGATGCCGAGTTTTTCGGCGAGATCTTTCAGATGCTGGTAGAGTTCTTCGGGTTTCATGCCAGGCTGTCGATAAAACGGGGTCTCCCCTTGGGGTTTCCACCAAAAGCGGATCGAATGATCCCGATTACGCTTGCAAACCCCCGGTATTGTGTTATATTTGGCTTGTTTCGGTACACTATCCCAATAAAATTAAGGAGGTAAGAATGCAGCAGTCACTTCCACTTGATCGCACCCAGACCCAGGTCCAGGTCAACGCGTTTGTCCGCAGCGTTTACAACTGGATGGCGGTCGGCCTGGCCCTGACCGGGTTTGTGGCTTACTACGTTTCCACCAGCGAAGCCATTCTGCGGATGGTTTTTGGCAACCCGATGGTGTTGGTGGTGCTGGTGATCGCCCAACTGGGGATGGTGTTTTCCCTGGCCTCACGGGTTCACAAGATGCAGGCGTCCACCGCGACGGCGGTTTTTGTGATTTACTCGGCCTTAAACGGCGTGACCCTGTCCTCGATCTTTCTGGTTTACGCGAGAACGTCGATCGTCTCGGTGTTCTTCGTCTGTGCGGCCACTTTTCTGGCCTGCAGCGTCTACGGTTGGTTCACCCGCCGGGATTTGACTTCGATGGGCAATTTCATGTTCATGGGGTTGATCGGCATCATCATTGCCAGTTTGGCCAATCTGTTCTTTAAAAGCTACGGTCTGCAAGCCATCATCAGCTACGTCGGTGTACTGGTCTTCGTCGGGCTGACCGCTTATGACACCCAAAAAATCAAGAACATGGCGCTTTCCCAGCCTGCCGGGCTCGACGCCGGCGTCGTCCGCAAAGGCGCCATCATGGGCGCCCTCTCCCTTTACCTGGACTTTATCAACCTCTTCATCATGCTGTTGCACATTTTTGGCGGCAGCCGAGACTAACCGCCGGCCCCGGCGCACGAGTTTTTTCGCACCCTTCGACACCCTCCGCGAGCAGCCTCCGGAGGGTGTTTTTAAAGGAAAAAGACCCCGTCATCAGCTGCCCAGCCGGCTGCGGACAACATCGGCGATCTGTCGGCAGTGGCGTTCGGTTTCCTCGCGGGTGGGGGCCTCTACCATCACCCGGCAGAGCGCCTGGGTGCCCGAATAGCGCACCAGGACCCTCCCCCGGCCCGCCAACGCGCCTTCGGCCGCGCGGATCGCATCCGAAATGGGTTGATCGGTTTCAAGCGGGGGCTTGTGTGAGACAGCCACATTGACCGTCACCTGGGGAAAGACGGTCATGATGCGGCGCAACTGCGACAGGGGTTTTGCCTCGGCTTGAACCGTTGCAAGCAGCTTCAGGGCCGCCAGGAGGCCGTCGCCGGTGGTGTGGCTCTCAAGAAAGATCATGTGACCGGAGTCTTCTCCGCCCAGCACAGCCCCGCATGCCAGCATTTTCTCCAGAACCTGGCGGTCGCCCACGCCGGCGCTCTGGTGCCCAATCCCCAGTTTTGCCAGCGCCTGTTTGAGTCCCATGTTGCTCATGACCGTTGACACCACCCCGCAACCCTTCAGACGTCCCTTGGCCTGCAGCCCTTTGGCGCAGACGGCCAGCACCTGATCGCCGGTGAGGGGCTCGCCTTTTTCGTCGACCGCGATCAGGCGATCGCCGTCACCGTCAAAGGCCAGACCGATATCGGCAGCTTGCGCCACCACCTGGCGTGCCAGGGCTTGCGGATGCTGGGAGCCGCAGCCGGCATTGATGTTGCGGCCGTCGGGTTCATTGAACAAGGTGGTGAGCGTGGCGCCCAGGGCGCTAAAAAGACGTGGTGCGATATCAGCGGTTGCACCGTTGGCGCAGTCCAGAACAATGCGGCACCCGCACAGAAAATTGTCGGCCGGCGCAGTGGCGATCAAAAAAGCGAGATAACGCCGTCCGGCGTCAGGCAGTCGCCGAACCCAACCAGGTGCCTGGACGTTTTCGGCCCTTGCAGCCAGGTCGGTGTTCAGCACCAGGGCCTCGAGCTCGGTTTCGGTTTGAGCCGAAAGTTTGTAGCCATCCGATTTGAAGATTTTAATGCCGTTGTCCTGGAACGGGTTGTGGGAAGCCGAAATGACGATTCCGGCGGCCGCCTTTTCGGCGCTCGTCAGGTGGGCCACCCCCGGTGTGGGCAGCACCCCCGCCAGGGCGGCGTTGCCCCCCATGGAAGAGATGCCGGCCGCCAGCGCGTGGGCCAGCATCTGCCCTGAGATGCGTGTGTCGCGGCCGATTATAAA
>JBAPYE010000190.1:0-3145 GCA_049284575.1 Desulfobacterales bacterium | reverse complement strand
GGCGTGGGGGCCGTTCATCCGGATGTGACCGACCGGCCGCTGCAGGGGCAGTTCGTGATCAGCAAGCTGGCGGTGAGCCCCACCGCCGCCAGCCTCAACCTCCCCAAAAACTACCCGCAGCGCATCGTGCTGCGGGCGACCGCCGGCGATGGCAGGGAAATCCGTAACCTGCAACTCTTCTGGGCCGCAACCGACCAGCCCCAAGGGGTGCTGCCCCAGGGGATCCATCTGACGCCGGAAGCGCCGGTCGCGGCCCTGGGCCCCCGGCAAAGCGCCGAGCTGGCCTTTTCGGTCTGGGCCGACAACACCGCCCCTCAAAACGAAACGCTGGTGCTGACGGTTCAAAGCGAGGGCGAAACAGGGCCGATCATCTGGGCGCGGGTGGTCATAACCGCCCATTTTTCTCAGGCGGCGCCCTATCTCGCGGTGAGCCCGCACCACCTGGAAACCGGGGTTACCCTGGGGGCCAGTGCCACGGAAACCCTCGTGCTGTCCAACAAGGGCACGGCGGATATAAGCGATCTGGTGCTTTCTCTGGTCACCTCCGACGGCGCCCCGGCGCCCGGCTGGGTGCAGCTCAATTCGGCCGCCGCCTTGGGGACCCTGGCGGTGGGGGAGAGCCGGGAAGTGACGCTCACCTTCGCTCCGGGTGCGGCTGTTTCCGAGGGTAACTATACCTTTCAGCTGCGGGCCCGGGGCGCGAACCTCGAACCCGCAGATACGCAGCTTTTCGTCACCGTGACCCAAAACGGCATTGGGAGTGTGCTCTTCAAGGTTTACGATATTTACACCGGCACTATCGATCCAGACACCCGACAGCCGGTTCAGGGGCTCGAGGGCGCCCGGGTGACGCTGCAGCACGAGACGGTCGCCAGCCTTGAGGCCGCAGAAATCACCGACGGCGGCGGCGAGGCGCTTTTCAGCGATCTTCCGGCGGGCCGCTACAAGTGCCGCATCACCGCGCCCAATCACCAGGAAACCATCAGCCGCGTCAGCATCAAGCCGGGCATAACCGCCACCAAGGAAGTTTTTCTGGAATACAATCTCGTGACCGTGGCGTGGTCGGTCACCGAGACCACCATCGCGGACAGGTACGACATCGTGCTCAGCGCCACCTTTGAAACTGACGTGCCGGCGGCGGTGGTGGTGGCCGAACCGCTCTCGTTGACGCTGCCCGACATCCAGGCCGGGGATGTCCTAAACGGTGAATTCACCCTGAGCAATTACGGTCTGGTGCGCGCGGACGGCCTGAAAATCTCGGTGCCGCAGGATGACCGCCATTTCAGATACGAAATTCTGGGCGGTCTCCCCGAGCAGTTGGGCGCCAAGGAACGCATCCGCGTCCCCTACCGGCTGACCTGTCTGGCGCCTTTGAACCCGGCGGAAGACGGCGAGGCCAGCGGCGGGGGCTGTTTGAGTTACTACAAGGCGATCCAGGTAATTTACAACTGGATTTGCGCCAACGGCGTCTGGAGCGGCGGCAGCACCCGCCACGCCTTCACCTATGCCGTGGGCAGTGGTTGTGGGGGAGCCGGCGGTAGCGCCTATTGGTCCGGAACGCCCTATGGGGACGGATCGGCCGGCAGCGGCGGCAGCACCCGCCCGGAAACCTTTATCGGACAATGCCTGCCCGACCCTCCCAAAAGCCCCTGCGCGGGAGACGTCTGTTGCGCTGCCGGCAATGAGGGGGAGCAGCACCAACGGGATGAGACGGCTCCCGAAGTCAACATGCTCTCCCGGGAATACACCACGGAGGCCGTCGACATCGCCGTCAAGGTCCCTGGCGGTGTGGTAGCCGCCGGCCGGAGCTATCGCGGGTTTTCATGGGGCTGGACCCATGACAAGGACACCCTGCACGTTGAGCGTGATGACTTTGATGGAACGCTTGCGGCCATTGAAAAGGACGGCGTCCGTTACACGGCCGCATCCCCCGGCGCCAATGTTTTCAAAAACCAAAGCTATCTGATCAAAAAGGATGCCGCCGGGTTTCGCTGGGAGGACAAGCTCGGCAACTGGCAGGCGTTTGACGATGCGGGGCGGCTGGTGGCGCACGGCAACCGAAAGGGGACCATCGCCCGGATGGTGTATGACCCCCTGGCGGACGGCAAGCTCCTGGGCTATGCCGATCGTGACGGACACATCGTTTTATCTCTGGAGTATGACGCTCAGAACCGACTTTCCGGGGTTGCCGACAACAACGGCCGCCGCGTGGGCTACACCTATGGTGGCGACCTTTTGGCTGAGGTGACGGATGTTCTCGGCAACCGCCAAGTCTTTGACTACGATGCCGCCGGCCGGATCAGCCGAACGGCGGATGACGCCGGGCGGACCCAAAACATCACCTACACCCCATACGGCTACGTTACCTCGGTTCTGGACGATGAGGGCCGGGGGAGCTTCTTCGAATATGATTATGACAAGCTCAGACAGGAGTACTACGCGCGGATCACATCCACCGCCGGCCGGGAGAAGGAGGTCTGGTACGACCGCGACGGCAAGGCCCGGCGGGTGGATATCAATGGCCGCAACGTCCAGAAAATCGAAAGGGACGGTCGCACCCTCCTGGTGTCCGATGAAAAGGGCCACACCACCCGCAAGACTTTCGACCAGTGGGACAACCTGACCGCGGTCGTTCATCCCGACGGCGCCACCGAATCCACCGTTTACGAGCACACCTTCAACAAACCGGTCCAAAAAACTGACCCCAACGGGATCCTCACCCGCTACGAATATGATCAGGCCGGCAATACCATCCGCATCATCGAAGCAGCGGGAACCGCCGCTGAACGCGTGACCGGGTATGCCTATGACGACGATAACAATGGGACCGTGATCCGCCGCCTGGGGGACGGGCAAACCGCCGAGGCGGTGACCTCGATGGCATATGACGTTCTCGGCAACATGATTTCGCTGACCGATCCCGAGGGCAACACCTCTCGTTTTACCCATGACCCCATGGGAAATGTGCTCAGCCGGGAAGATTCCCGGGGCAAGGTGTGGCGCTATGACTACAACGCCGCCGGGCAGGTGACCACGATCATCGACCCCTTGAATCAGGAGACCCGTTTCGAATACGACCCAGCGGGCAACCGGGTGAAGATGGTCGACCCCGAGAGCATCGAAAATGCCTTTGCCTATGACGCCC
>JBAPYE010000189.1:0-6997 GCA_049284575.1 Desulfobacterales bacterium | reverse complement strand
GTGGAAGGCCCCGACATACTCCTTGTATTGCTGCCAAATCTGGTCTGCACCGGAGGCAAAGCCCACCAAGGCGAAATCCCAGGCCCGCTCCCCAGTGCCATCCTGGATGGAATTTTGGGGCGAAGTGGCGATGAAGTCCCGTATCAAACTCTCAATCCAGTTCGTGGAAATGCTGGAATCTTCTCTCAAGAGATACCCCCGTTCTATTTTTGCTGCTCCCCATGGGTAATCCCCGAGCAACGCCTTTTTCAGGGCAGCCTCATATTATTTGGAGTTGGCTGCCGACGGATCTTGGCTTTTTTATGAGGTAATGGTCGCTGGCGCATGAATCGGGGTGATGAGCCGAGGTTAATCCCTTGCCGGCCAAATTGTCAAGCAATACCAGTTCCTTGACATCAAAAGGAATCGATGCGATCAATACTCCCGCTCCACCACACCTTTCAATCTCTGACCATCCGGATACTTCACCCTTATGGCCCTGACGAAAAACGACATCGTGGAACGCCTTCAGGCCGACCTTGGCCTTTCCAAGAGCAAATCCATCGAGGTCACCGAATGCCTGTTTGAGCAGATCAAGGCATCCCTGGAATCCGGCCAGGAAGTCCTGGTCTCCGGCTTCGGTAAATTCCGCGTAAAAGACAAGAATCAGCGAAGGGGGCGAAACCCGGCGACTGGTGAAGATGTGATTCTGCCGCCAAGACGTGTGGTGACCTTCAAGTGTTCCGGGAAATTACGGAGAAAAGTTAACGGGGATAGGCATGTTCGTCTTCCTCGACGCGGAAACGACCGGCACCTAACCAGACGACCGGCACTGCGAGATCGCCTTCAAGCCTGAGTGCTGGGCAGGCCGCACAGAGTTATCGACTGGATAGCGAGCTGCATCCGGGTGACCAATTGGGAGATCGAAGAACTCTGGCGAAGAGTGCTTGATGGCACTCCTGTTAAGATCAGGCCGTAGCTGCCTGGCGACGGTCTTACGCGAGAGCGGCGACAGTCGAAGAGCTTGAACAGATGTGATCTGTCCCTGAATTTTACCGCCCGACCTCCTTAAAATTGGGCTATTTTAGCGGCTGCTGGCATGACCACAAATCACCTGGCAAACAAGCTTGCCACAGGTTCAAGGGAAAAATACGCACCGCAAAAATCACTTTAAAGCCATCGGCGGAAAGGAAACCCCATCATGGCACTCTTTCTGGTTCAGCATGGCAGGGCCCGGCCCAAGAGCGAAGATCCCCTCCAGGGTTTGAGCGAGGAGGGAGCAGCCGATGCCCGGCGCATTGCCGAGGTGGCTGCCCACTACCGCGTAAGCGTGTCCGTCATTTTGCACAGCGGCAAGGAGCGTGCCGCCCAAACGGCCGAAATTCTCTCTGCGGCCCTTCATCCCCTGAAGGGCGTGCGGCAGATCGATGGCATCAACCCCATGGATGACGCGGTGGCCTTCGCACGGACTGCGCGCGTGGACCAGGACGAAATGATCGTGGGCCACCTGCCCTTTCTGGAGCGACTGATGGCATATCTGGTGGTCGGCCGCTCCGATCTGCCGATTTTCCGCATGCAAAACGGTGGAATCGTCTGCCTGGATCATTATCCGGAAACCACCCGCCCGGTGATCCGCTGGGCCCTGATGCCCCATTTGGGGTGATTGGGGGGTGGACCAGACGCCTATGCCGCTGCACGCGCTGCGCCGCTCCATTTAGTGAGGAAGAGTGTGGGGGGGGGTGAAGAGTGCCGGACAGACCATTGCGGGCGCCGGAGAACGGACAAAGGGGCACTGCTGGCCCTTGGATCCATGCAGGGGGGAATGACATCCAAGGATTACGACCGTCTGTAATCCCAGCGTAACTTCTGTAATGTCATTCAGCCTCTGGGGTTTCGGAATCGCCAGCAGCGTCGATCGCTTGCAGATGCGTGCCATTCTACTGACGCCGGTCAGGCCCGCTATCCTAATTCAGCGCGACCTCCTGTAGTGCAACCACATCAGCGGCGACCTCGGTCAGGGCCTCGGCGGGAGCAAACCGAGACGTTCTTGGATACCTACCGCTGGCGCGCCGGGGTGGAGGCCACCATGAGTGAGCTTGACCGGCTCTCGGGAGGTCAAGAAGCTCATGTGTCAATATGGAGCCGAGAGGCTCCGCACTATCATGAAGGCCGCTGGGTTGAACCTGCTGCGTACACCCAGGGTCCGACGAGTCCGGGCAGAGGCTTTGGTCGCCAAAAAAAACGGTTGTGTCATGGCCATTTCATATCAAAAACTCTTCGACCCGGAATCCGCGACATTCACCCAGGCTCAGACCGAACCATCACGCCGTTTTGCCGACCGGACGCCCAATGCAGCTTACGTGTATGCCGATGAGATCGTCCTGGCGGTCAACGTGGCCATGGCTACGGGCCGTCCCTTGCTAATTCGGGGCCCCAGCGGATCAGGTAAATCCTCGTTGGCCATGAGCGTGGCTGAAAACCTCCGGTTGAATTACGTGGAGGCCGTTGTCACCTCTCGTACCCAGGCCCGTGATCTCCAGTGGCAGGTGGACCTGCTCAAACGTTTGCAGGATGCCCAGGCCAGGCAGCTCTCCGCCGACTGGCGCACCTACGTCACTCCCGGCCCCCTCTGGTGGGCCTTCGAGCCGAACAGCGCCAAAAAGCAGATGATCGCCGCCGGCGTGAACGACATCCCCAAAGGCATCGAGCGATTCGATGCACAAGGGAAGGCCGAACCTGCCGTGCTGCTGATCGACGAAATCGACAAGGCCGATCCCGACGTTCCCAACAATCTGCTCAAGCCCTTGGGCGAGTTGCGGTTCGTGGTGGAAGAGCTGGGCCTTTTAGTGGAAACCGAACAACCGCCATTGGTTTTTATCACCACCAACGATGAGCGCGATCTACCGTCGGCGTTCCTGCGTCGCTGCGTGGAGTTGGTCATGCCGTCGTTCACCTTCGACCGCCTGGCTCAGGTCGGCCGGGCTCACTTCGATGAAGCTGACACATCGCTGCTTAATGCCATTGCGAACTTCGTTTTGGGGAACGGCGGTGCAGAAGGCGTGAACCCGAATGCCGCTGAATATCTGGATATCGTCAGGGCATGCCTCAAACTAGACATCAGGCCCGATACCGACGATTTTAAAGAGATGACCGAAATCGTCCTGATGAAGCAAGGCAGACGGAGATGAGCCCAGAGCGATACAACCGCACTCATACATCGCGTCTTGCCGCGGCCCTCACGGCGCTGGCGACGTTACGGCCCGGTGACGAAACCACCCGCATGGCCATTCTGGAGGTATTGGGGTTCCGGCCTGTCGAAACCACCGAAGCCATGGCGGTCGACCGGGCTCACTCTGCCCCGGAATACGCCGGCGACGATAAGGATATGGATCGCAGGCGCCCCAATCTAAGGGTGATCTCCTCGACGGATCACCTCCCCCCAGTAGTGCCGTCAAGCCTCACCTCCTATCACGAAGAGGAGGATGCCGAGGACGCACCTTCCTGGCTCGACGACGCACCGACCATTGCTTTACCCGACGCCGTGTCCGACCCGTTCAGCGGGCCGCTGGATCCCCTGCTGGCCCCCAACTACAGCCGCGCTATTATTAGCCGGATGGCCGCCCAACAGCTACCCATTGGGGAGATCGATTTGGAGGCCATCATCCGCCGCACCGAGCGGTCACTCCCGTTTCAAAACGTCCCTCGATGCCTGCTGCCGTCCCTTGCCCGCGGCGTGCAGCTGTTGATCGATACCCATGCGGCCATGCAGCCGTTCGGTTTGGATGTGCGCCATTTGATTGGAGGCATTCTTCGTACGGTGGGATGGGATCGCGTGGAGGTGCTGCGGTTCAAGGGCTGCCCCGCCTGGGGCGTTCAACGCCGACCGATTCAGGTCGACGACCGGTACTTGCCGCCGGCGGCCGGCCGGCCGGTTCTTATTATCTCCGATTTAGGCATCGGTGCCGGAGAGACGACAGGGGCGGTGCCAGGTATGGCCGTCTGGAACGACTTCATCGGCCGGCTCAAGCGGACAGGCACCCCAGCCACGCTCTTGATTCCTTATGGGCCCAACCATTGGCCTGAAAAGATGCCAGATGACGCCACCATCGTGGTGTGGGATCGCACAACGACGGCCTCCTCTTTGGGCCGCCACCACCGCACAGCACCATCAGTGAGCTCGCAGCACCGGCCACTCGCGGTTATCCACCCTCGGCTGGCATCGGCCCACCCCAACGCCGTACGGCTGGCCATCGCGGCCTCTCTCGCCACACGGATCGAACCCCAGTTGCTGCGCCGGCTCCGGCTGGGTCTGGCCGACGACCTGGATGTGGGCGCCGAAGCTCGACTGTGGCACAGCGATCTTGTTCAGGAGCGCGCCCCCACTGGTATCGTAATATCCCCCGCCATCCGCAATTTGCTGCAGCACCGACTGGCCCAGATGCCCCAGATGCTGGATACAACATATGCTATCATTCGTGAGGTTCACCAACGCAGCTCCCCGGCCCTGCAGCTTGAGGAAGAGCTGGCCTATTATACGCTGAAGGGCAATACCGATCGCGCCCGCAGCCTGCTGCAATCCATGGTGGCAACCCTGGTGTCACCGGAACGGGACGGAATCGCCCGCTGGGCCGGGCAGGCCGTCCTGCGGATTCCACATGAACTCAGAGATTACGAGGAGACTCGGCTCCTGGCCGCCGGTGCCGCCCTGCGCTTGGGAGACAGCTCCCCATTAGCCGATCTGCCAGGGGGCAGCGGCGGCAACCTACACTGGCTCATGCCGCAGCGGAGGGAGACCGAAATAGCCGTCAACTTGCGCCAAGGGGCAGTTGAGTTTGGCCCCAGGACCATGACCGCCTCCCACCGCATGCAGGTTCCCGACCTTCCCACGATTCTTATCGAGCTGGCCTGGCTGGACGAGGACGACCGGAGACAGAACCTGTTTCTGCGCCTCCAGCCCGTGCAGCGCCGAATCTATGAAATCAAGAGCGACACCCTTGATCTCACGGTGGTCGGCGGCCGACGCTACCGGCTCGCCGTTGCCGAGGCGAAACGGCAGCGTTCATCCCAAAAATTCATGGGGCGCAACCGGCCACCGAGGGTTCACATCACCTACGATGTCGAGACGAATGATGAGGTGAGGCGTGTGGAACTGCCGTTTGTCATCGGGGTGCTGGCCGACCTGTCCGGGGCCGGCGCAGATACTCTGCCGGATGTGGAGGAACGCAGATTCGTCGATATCGATGCGGATAATTTTGATGCCCGGATGGCAGCTGTTCAGCCCTGGACAAGGCTTTACGTGCCCGATGTCATGGATGATTTGAATAGAGAAATGTTGGTTGAGCTGACGTTCCCGAACCTGGCCCATTTCTCGCCTGAGACCGTATTGGAACAAATACCATCGTTACAAACATTGAAGGCTCAGCGCGGACATATCGCCGAATTGATTCCCGTGATGGATGAAGTGCCTGTCGTGAGGCAGAACATAGAGCAGATTCTCGGATATCTCGAATCCCCTGGAACCGAGGTCAAAGGGTATTCCGCTGAGATGGCGGCGAATGAAGATAGAGAACGAATAGCGAAAACATTTAATAACATACTCAACGAGCTAAAACAGCATACTGGAAGAGAACACTCCCAATATGACACGATCCAAAATGCGCTCCAGGCGCTGGCAGACCTTTCGTACCTTATTTTCGGCAAGATATTCGAAACTCCCGTTGATGCTGTAAATGCTTTGTTGCAGCAGATCGATGAGCGCTTGAGTATTCAACTGAGCACCATCTTGCATCATCCAGAATTCCAGAAGCTGGAAGCCGCTTGGCGTGGGCTCTACTATCTGGTGGCCAATACCGAATCTGGCGATCAATTGAAAATTCGCTGTTTCAACGTCTCCAAGCGGGATCTGCATAAGGCCCTTTCCCAATACAGCGGGACTCGATGGCAGGAGAGCTTCATCTTCAAACAAATCTACAATGAAAGATTTGACCGCATGGGAGGAGAGCCGTTCGGTTGCCTGGTAGGGGATTACTACTTCGACCATCGCCTGAGAGATGTGAGCCTGTTGGGCGATATCGCCCGGATTGCAGCGCTCGCCCACGTCCCGTTCCTTGCCGGAGCCGCCCCTGCGGTGATGGGCATGACATCCTGGAGTGAACTGGTCCACCCCGCCGAACTCCAAAAACTGTTCCAAAGGGCCGACTATGCGGCCTGGAATGCCCTGCGCGACTCCGAAGATGCCGGCTACGTCGGCCTGGCCATGCCGCGCTTTCTGGCACGATTGCCTTACGGGGCGTCCACCAACCCGGTCCAGGCCTTCGCGTTCGAGGAGGCGGTCGACAGCGGCGATGCAGAAACGTTTAGCTGGTGCAATTCCGCGTACGCCATGGCTGCCAACATTGCTCGGGCGTTTAACCTTTACGGGTGGTGCGCCCGCATTCGCGGCGTCGAGTCCGGCGGGGCCGTGGAAGCCATGCCTGTCTACACCTTTAGAACGGATGACGAAGAGGTGGACGTGAAATGCCCTACGGAGATCGCCATCAGCGACCGCAGGGAAGCGGAGCTATCCAGGTTGGGCTTTATACCCCTGGTCCATCGCAAGAATTCGGATATTGCCGCCTTTTTCGGCGCACAATCCCTGCAGCGCCCCATTGATTATGATGATCCGGACGCCTACGCCAATGCCGTGCTGGCGACCCGGCTACCCTATCGATTCGCCTGCTGCCGTTTCGTGCACTACCTTCAGTGCATCATACGTGACATCAACGTCGGGTCATCTATGGAGCGAAGGGGTATCGAAATACTGCTTCAAAAGTGGCTCCAGCAATACGTAGATCCCGACCCATCAAATTCCAGCGAGGCGCTCAAAGCCCGTCATCCATTGGCGGCGGCCGATGTCCGGATCCATGAGACCGAAGAAGGGGAAGAACATTTCAATTGCGACCTCTATGTCAAACCGCACTATCAACTGGAAGGACTAACCATCTCGCTGCGCACCCGTTTTCGCCTTCCCAAGCCTAAG
>JBAPYE010000188.1:0-1675 GCA_049284575.1 Desulfobacterales bacterium | reverse complement strand
ATGCGCCGGTGATCGAGGTGTCCGGCCGCCTTTACCCGGTGGAGGTGGGCTACTATCCGGACGACCCCTTGATTGCAAAAGCCTCCGACATGCCGAACGATGACATGACGCACGTCGAGACGGCGGTCGCGGCGATCCGCAGGTTGAAGCGCCACGGGCCTTTCGGCGACATATTGGTTTTCATGCCCACAGAGCAGGACATTCGTGAAACCTGTGAGATCCTGGAGGGTGACGGTGCCCCCGGCGAAAGGGTGATGCCGCTGTTTGCCCGTTTGACGGCTGATGAACAGGCCCGGGTCTTCGCACGGACCAAGGGCCGAAAGATCATTGTCGCCACGAATGTCGCCGAAACGTCTCTGACGATTCCGGGCATCCGTTACGTAGTGGATAGCGGGCTGGCCCGCGTATCGCAGTACAATCCGCGCACGCGCACCACCGCCCTGCCGGTCGAGCCGATCTCGCGCAGCAGTGCCGACCAGCGTAAGGGGCGCTGCGGAAGAGTGGAAAACGGTGTTTGCGTCAGGCTCTACAGCGAGGAAGACTATCTCTCACGGCCGCTCTTCACGCCGCCCGAAATTCTGCGCTCCAACCTGGCCGACGTCATTCTGCGAATGACGGCCTTGAAGTTGGGCGACTTGGCCGTTTTTCCGTTTATCGACCGGCCGGCGGCCAAAAGCATCCGCGACGGTACGGAAGCCCTCAAGGAACACGGAGCCGTTACCGAAAACCTCGATAGAGAAGGGGGGCAAAAGGCCAGTGGCGGCGGTCGCGGCAAAGGGCGCCGCGCGGGTCGCCGAAAGGTGGATGGGTCCACCTCGCGCCCGGGCTTATTCTTGACGAAGCGGGGCGCCCTGATGGCGCGCCTGCCGATCGATCCGCGCCTGTCGCGCATGTTGATCGAGGCCGGGAAGCAGGGCTGCCTGGCAGATGTGACCGTCATTGCGGCTGCATTAAGTATTCAGGATCCCCGTGAACGTCCGGCCGATCGCGCCGAAGAGGCCGACAGGGCTCAGGCCGTTTTTATCGACCCGGCCTCGGACTTTTTAACCCTGGTCAACATCTGGAACCGATATCAGGAAACCTGGCGCGAGAAACAAACGACCGGCCAAATGAAAAAGTTCTGTCGGGCGCACTTTCTTTCTTATCGTCGCATGCGCGAGTGGCGCGATATCCATGCGCAGCTCAACGACATATTGGTCGAAAACGGTCTTGCACGGGCGGGTGCAGCTGAAGTGGACCCCGAGGGCCGCTATGCCGCCATCCACAAAGCCGTGCTGAGTGGCTTTTTATCCAATATTGCCGTCAGGAAGGAAAAAAATGTCTTTCAAGCCGCCAAAGGACGGGAGGTCATGATCTTTCCCGGTTCGGCTCTTTTCAACCGGGCCGGCGAATGGATCGTGGCGGCTGAGATGGTCGAGACGAGCCGCCTCTTTGCTCGCATGACGGCCACCGTCGATTCCGCATGGCTGGAAGAGCTGGGCGGATATCTGTGCCGCTCCACGTATGTGAACCCGCGCTGGGATGCCCGCCGGGGGGAGGTCGTCGCCAGCCAGCAGGTCAGCCTCTTCGGACTGGTGATCGTGACCGGCCGTACGGTGTCTTTCGGACCCATCGACCCTGAAACCGCCACCGGGGTTTTCATCCGCGGTGCCCTGGTTGGCGGCGATGTGCTGCA
>JBAPYE010000187.1:0-9415 GCA_049284575.1 Desulfobacterales bacterium | reverse complement strand
GCTTGCAGATGACCCGCAGGCGATGGTTTTTCCCGAAGCGGTGGGAGGCGGGCATCTGGCGGTTGGTCAGTTGGCAGAGGCTGACCCCCAGCCAGTCGATACAGGTGATGGCGGTGATCGGGTCGTTGATCCCCGGCGAGAGGGCGCGAACCGCGATCTACACCAGCTGGCTGATGGCAAATTCCGCATCCTGTTCCAGGGTTCGCTCGGCCCCCACGATGAAGAGGGCGTTGATTTTTCGCGAGAGTCGGTCATCCACCCTTGCTCCGGGCCAGACGGTCACCAGGATGCTACCTTTGGCGATAAAGTCCCCCGGGCGGTATCCAAGATGGATCAGAAGGTCTTCCTGCTCGGCAATCCGCATCAGCGCCTCGTTGTCCAATGCCTGCAGATAGCCGCTGTGCTCGGATTTGATTTGACAGGCCACCTGGTCGCAGGTGGTCGGGATCACATACTCGCGATGGATGGGACCGGTGGGGGGATCAACTTCCGCTGAGAAGGGTTCGGGAAAGAGCCGCTCCACGCTTTTTTCCAGGTCGCGGCGAACCCGGGCGATGATGTTTTCGGCCTGGATGGACTCGGAAACATTATGGATGAAGTAGATCAGCAGGGCTAAACTGACCAGGGAAAGCACCACACTGACCGAGACCGAGAGCCTGGGTACAAAGACCGCTGCAGCGGGCGGATCGGTGCCGTGGAGCACCAGAAGGCTGTAAATGAAAGTGGCCACAAAGGTCCCCAGCACTATTTGGTTGGCCCTGACGTTCATGAAGTTTCGAATCAGGCGTGGTCCGAACTGGGAAGAGGCCAGGGAGAGCACCACAATGGTGATGGAGAAGACTACTCCCGCTACCGTCATCATCGAGCCGGCAATCACCGACAGCACGGTTCGGGCGCTTTCCAGGTCGCCGTTGAAAATAAGCCAGAGTGGGCGGCCCTCTCCGGAGATCCAGTTCCGGTCGATCAGCATGGTGGTCAAGGAGAGCGCCATGGCACCGCCGGCCATCAGGGCGGGCAGGAACCAGAAGCTGGCCCGCAGATGATATAAAATGTTGTGGAGTTTTATCAGTTTAAACATTTAGGGCTCATTCTCCTCGCACCCGGGCTTCAGGATGACTCATCCGGACTTGATGGGTCCGGGGCATTCAGCTCCTTAACCTTGGTCTCCAATCTGCCCACCATGTGTAGGGTTATCACATTGAGCAGGGAGAGCACGATGGCAATCTCGAAGCGGTTGAAGGCCGTAGCCAATCCGATGGCCGCGGTGCTCCACAGACTGGCCGCCGAGGCCATGCCGGTCACACTGTTTTCACCCTTGAAGATAGCCCCGCCACCGATAAAGCCGATCCCGGTTATAATCCCCTGAAAGATGCGTGCTTCGCCATCGGTGGTGTCGATCACCGCGATTCCGACCAACATGAACCCGCAGGCCGCCACGGAGACCAGAGGGTAGGTGCGCAGGCCGAAGTGCCGTGAACTGGTTTGGCGGTCCAGCCCGATGGGTAGCGCCAGGAGGAAGGCGATGGCCAGGTGGGTCAGGTGGGAGAGTACCTGGATCCATTGGATATTAATATCGATGATTGACATGGGCGGGGTGACCTCCTTTCAGATCCGACCACGTTCGACGGCCATAGGCGAACCGGAATGATTTTGACGCAGTCCCATCCGGAGTTCCATGCAGCCGAACCTGTAAATCAGCGTCGCTTTTGGATACTTTGGGCACGATTCGAACCCCATAGCACCCATTCGGCTCACTCTTCGAGAATCACCCCCTCTCTGGCCGGTGACCGCATTGGGGAGTCCTAAATAAATAATTGACCCCATGTTCGATTCGCAATCAGGCCTTTAAGATGATGCCCATATACACCTTCAACACAATTTCAATAAGGAGGCTGTGCCATGGCAAGCGGTATGGTGCTGGAAAAGGTTAAATCTTCAGGATTGGCGCATCTGTCGTATCTGATCGGCCACCAGGGCCGGGTGGCGGTCATCGACCCGCGGCGGGATTGCCGGGTCTACGTGGAGATGGCCCATAGCCGGGGCATGCGCATCGACTATATTTTCGAAACCCACCGCAACGAGGACTACCTGATCGGCTCCAAGGACCTGGCACGCATGACCGGCGCTGAAATCTACCACGGCCGGCAACTGGAGTTTCATTACGGCAGCCCGGCAGCCGAGGGCGACACCTTTGAGTTGGGTGATCTGCAGCTCAAAATCCTGGAAACCCCCGGCCACACCTTTGAAAGCATCTCCATCGCCGTGTTCGACGCCCAGTTCGGGGAGGATGCAGTAGCGGTCTTTACCGGGGATGCCCTTTTTGTGGGCGATGTGGGCCGTACCGATTTTTTCCCGGATCGGGCGCGGGAGGTGGCGGGGCTGCTCTATAATTCCATCTTCGAGAAACTGCTGCCGCTGGGGGATCAGGCGATTTTACTCCCGGCCCACGGCGCCGGATCGGTGTGCGGCGACAGCATGGCCGAACGGGAGTTTTCCACTCTGGGACTGGAGCGGCGCAGCAACCCCATGCTGGTGCAAACCGACCGCGAGCGGTTCATTGCCGCCAAACTCAAGGAACAGCACGATCAGCCTCCCTATTTCAAACGCATGGAAATCTTGAATCTCGAAGGCTCGGCGCGCCCACTGGCTGAGATCCATCCGCCCCCGCCCCTGAGCGCCTCCCGGTTTGACGCTCGGGTGGCGCAGGGCGCCCGCATCCTGGACGTGCGCAGCCCGGAAGCCCTGGGCGGCGCCTTGATCCCCGGGAGTCTCGGCATTCCCCTGGAGATGGTGCCGGCCTTTGCCGGCTGGTTTCTGCCGGCTGACCGGGATATCGTGCTGGTGGTGGATCGCTACGATGCGGCCCTCACGGCCTGGCGTCATCTGATGCGCATCGGCTATGACCGCATCTCAGGTTATCTGGACGAGGGCTTGCATGGCTGGGAGATCAGCGGTCGCCCATACCAGACGATCCCGGCCGTGCCCACCAGCGAACTGGTGCGCCGGATTAAGGCCGAAGAGGATTTCATGTTGCTGGATGTGCGCAAGGCCAAGGAGTTTGCCGCGGGCCATCTGCCGGGCGCCACGAACATTTATCTCGGCGAACTGCCCGGCCATCTGGATCAAATCCCCCGGGACAAACCGGTGGTCACGTTTTGCGGCAGTGGCCAGCGGGCGGTGATCGCCGCCACCATTCTCAAAGGAGCGGGGGTCGAGAATGTGGCCAACTGTCTGGGCTCCATGGCCGCCTGTTCGGCCGCGGGCTGCCCGCTGATCGAAAACGGCACCTGACAGTACAGGGCTTCTGCTCGGCGTGCCGGTGCTGGCCGGAACCGGCGCCCAGGATACGGCAGATCCCGGCCCCGGCCGCTCCATCTGGGCGATGGCCCGCTGGCCGGCCTATGCCGCCGGCATCGGCATCGGTATCCTGAGCTGGCTGGTGTTTCTACTCTCGGACAACACCCTGGGCGCCTCGGGGGCCTATGTTAGGAGCACCGGCATGATCGAAAAAATAGCGCGTGCCCCCCAGGTGGATGCGCGACTCTATTGTTAGTGATGAGCCCAATGAAGAAGAGACGAGGGAAACCACAGCCGCCCCATCCCCTTTGGGGAGGTAACCCCTGCCGGATAGAGGTTTTTTATGAAGACCTCCCCCAGCTTTGCACGATTGAGTGCCTCCTTCGAAGACATCAGCCAATAACCGCCTCGATCAGGCATGAACCGTGATCGCCAAGCCCACGTTTGAGCGCACCCACAAATTCCTCGTCGGTGCCCACCCTGCAAGCCGGCACACCGAATCCCCTGCCAAGCGCAACCCAGTCGATCACCGGGCGGGTGAGATCTGTGAGCGCCAGCGCCTTGGAACCGGGCTGTGTGCCATCCACCCTCAACCCTTTCGGCAGTAAATATCGATTGTCTTCCCTTCAACCTTCCCGACCACCTTGCCATCCCGAACCTGCAGAGCCTCACCAGACTTCCAGTGCTTCAGGTCCCTCGCAACCATCTCCACCACGCGCTGCGGAATTATCGACTGGTTCAGATCCACTTGGATGGGCGCCGGCATCGGCTCATAACCGTTGTTGATGATCACAAAGGCGACATCGTCAGTGGAGATGCGCAGAAACGCATAGACCAGGTCGTCCGACCAGAGTGTTATGGTTGTCCCGTACCTGAGCGCTTCGCTCTGCTTGCGCAGGCGGATCAGGTCCCGGGTCCAGTCGAAGATTTCGCGTTCTTTGCGGTACTGCTCCTTCGGTCGGTTGTCGGGGCCGATGACATCCCAGGGGAAATCGCGGCGCAGATCGCGATCATCGTCTGCCTTCCACCCCTCGAGGCCAACCTCGGTGCCGTAATAGATCTGCGGGATTCCGCGCATGGTGAAGAGCGCACCAAGGCAAAGCTTGGCAACTTTGATGGCCCAGTCGAGCCCAGCACCGTCTCCTTGATGCCTGGCCCGTGCGTGGCTCAAGATGCGCCGTTCCAAGTCGTGGTTGTCGAGCAGGGTTACAAGACGGTTGGCGTTGCGATAGCCCCCCTTGAAGGGATTGTCGTCGTCGAGCACGCCGAGCGGCTCATTTTCGCTCAGCCGCGGGCGGGCGAGCCAATCGCGCAGGCTCTGGTCATAGATGAAGGTCGAGCGCAAGGCCGTGCAGAGGGGGAAATCGAAAATCGACTCGAAGTCGTGATAGTTCTGGTACTGGAGCAACTTGCCGATATCCTCTTTCCCTTCGTAGAGCACCTCACCGATGAGACAGACCTCGGGGTATTTGCCGCGGATCTGGTACTTGAAGAAGTGCCAGAACTTCTTCTCGACGTGTTTGGCGGTATCCATGCGAATGTTGGTGACCTTGCCCTTGGTGATCCACTCTTCAATATTGTTGACGAAGTAATCGAGAACGTGGGGTTGGTCATGATTGAAGTCCGGCAGACCGGACAACTCACCTTTGATGTCGCCGGTCCCGCCGCTGTTGAACCAATCGGAGCCAAACTGGTCTTTCGCCCCGTATCCTGCGTGGTTCACGACCATATCGAGCACGACCTTCATCCCCCTGGCCTCGCACTTGTCAACAAATGCCCCGAAGGTTGCCATGTCGGTGGAGGTGGGGAGATGGGAGCCGTCGAGCAGACGCTGGTCCAGGCGTTCGAAGTTCTGCGGCCAGTAGTAGTGGTACGGCTCGGTCTCCCCGGATTTTTGAATATTTTCGTACACTGGCGTCACCCAGATGGTGGTCATGCCCAGATCGAGCAGGTAGTCGAGTTTTTCGATGATCCCGTCGAGCGTGCCCCCGTGGATGCTCGTGTCCGATTCGCTGACGAACCTTTTGTTTTTGCCGAAGAAACGGTCTGTTACCACGAAGTAGATGACGTCATCCTGGGTTAATCGTTTGTTCATGGTGGGTTGTACAGTCATGATGGTCTCCCAAAGTTCAAAGATTTTTTCAGACGGGAATGGTACTGTGCTCTTAGTTTAGAGCATGTCCAATAATCATCTTTGCGGTCAGATTATAATTATCGGGGTGTAGAAAGGCACGTCTGGCGCCCATGAATTAACCGAAGTTGGACTCAGCAGCCTTGGCCCGGGCGAGCGGAAACACTGTGCGGAGGGGCTCGGGCGTCTTCTTCCAGCGTTAAACGATCAGGTTGCCGGCACTGAAGTACAGCGAAAAAACTGTAAACCCTTACAGTAATCTCGCAAAAATCACATCTATAGGTTCGCGCACAACCGGGCCACCCATAAAAGTAGCCCGGCCTTTTGGCGATGTCAGAGATCGACGATGGCAATATGTCGTCTTGGGTGGATCCAGGAATAAACCCAGTCATAGTCCCAGCCTGAGCTTGGCCCATTGTCTCCTCCGGCAGGGTTGAACGGCCGGCCATAGGCGTTGACGCCAAAAGAGAAGGCCCCGGAATCCAGTGCTCCGTCGACTATGAACCGGCCGCTCGTGTGGCTCGGTATTATCGGTTGGAATCGTAGCAAGAAAGGCTATTTTTTAGATCCGAAGAAACGGCTATAATCGAATTAATGTGTGATGGAAAAGGAGGCGTGAGTCGTGTAAAAGGTAGGGTTGATTTTGCTTCTAAATAAAATCATATCAAAAGAATAAATAGAATAATATAGGTATATTTGCTCAATTTGCATGAGGAAATCTCCTGTTCCAACATAGGGATTTACCTCTGCCCTTTCAGGATAGTAATTTCGAGCCAGGCATAACTTGATGGACCCGTGGAAAGCGCCGGTAAAAGCCGGCAATGTGTTGGAGGTGGAAGTCCACCACGGGGTAGAGGTTAGCGACCAGCCTTGGCCCCGAGTCATGCGCTGGCTACCCGCAAGGGGGCGGCGAAGCGTTGACAGGGGGTGTGCAGGCCGGGCTATTGAGCTCCGAAATCAGTAGCCCCCGGGTTGCCGACCCAGTTACAGGTCAGGATTTCGATTGCATGGCGCTCGCCTTCGCCAACGGAGTGTAAATAGATCTCGATTGTGGTGTTCAAAATCGTTTCCAAGGAGGTAACCATGGATATGACCCTGTTTGAAAAGATGGAGGCCCCGGAGCTGCGGGAATATATCGGTTTTCTGCTGTGGCATTACCGGGTCGTGGACGCCTTCTGGTTCATCAAGGTCGCGGAGGCGTTCGATCAGGCCACGGCTGAGCGGATCAATGAGCGGGTTTGGGGACGGGTCGGTGGCATGGGCGCCCGGGATCTGATCGCCCGCTTCGGCATCCGGGAAAAGGGCCTGGAGGGGTTTGTGAAGGCCCTGCGGTATTTCCCCTGGACGATCCTTGTGGGGTATCAGATCGAGGAGCACCCCGGGGAGGTCCTGATCTCCGTGCCGGTCTGCCCGACCCAGGAAGCCCGGAAAAAACGCGGTTTGGGGGAGTATGTCTGCAAGGAGATGCACCGCCGCGAATTCGAGAGTTTTGCCCGGGAGGTCGACCACCGGATTCGGGTTGAATGCCTCTTCGCCCCGCCGGACCCCCATCCGCCGGAGATGACCTGCCGCTGGCGCTTTACGCTGGCTGAAGTTTAAAAGTTAAGAGGTGGAACATGAAGATAGTTGAAGTCGGACCCCGGGACGGGCTGCAAAACGAGACCGCGCCCATTCCAACCGAAGCCAAGATCGCCTTCATCGATGCCCTGTCCCTGACGGGGGTGGGGGAAATCGAGGTGAGCGCCTTCGTCTCGCCCCGCTGGGTGCCGCAGCTCAGCGATGCCCGGGAGGTTTTTGGGCGGATTGACCGCCAGGAGGGGGTGGTCTATTCGGCCCTGGTGCCCAACGAAAAGGGGCTTGAGGGGGCCATCGAGGCCCGCGCCGACAAGGTTGCGATCTTCACCGCGGCCAGCGAGACCTTCAACCGCAAAAACATCAATGCCTCCATTGCGGAATCGTTTCGGCGCTTCAAGCCGGCGGTGGCGGGCGCGAAACGCGCCGGCCTTCCGGTGCGGGGGTATGTCTCCACCGCCTTTTGGTGCGCCTTCGAGGGCAGGATCCCGCCGCAGGCGGCGATCGCCGTGGCCGAACGGCTTTTTGAGATCGGCGTGAGTGAGGTGTCGATTTCAGACACCATCGGCAAAGCCTCCCCGGAGGAGGTCAAAAGGCTTCTGGATCTCCTGCTGCCAAAGGTTTCGCCGGACAGGGTGGCCGTTCATTTCCACGACACCTACGGCAGGGGGTGCGAGAACGTTGTGGCCGCGTGGTCGCGGGGGATCCGGATCTTTGACGCCAGTGTCGGGGGTCTTGGGGGGTGTCCTTTCGCCCCGGGGGCCACGGGCAATGTGGCTACCGAAGCGGTGGTGGCGGCCCTGGAGGGCCAGGGCGAAACGGTGGGGGTCGACCGGCGGAAATTGGCGCAGGCCCGCCGTATTCTGGACCCGTTTCTGATCCCTGAGCGGCGCTCCCTGCCCCGATGCGACTCCCCCGCCTGTGCCGCCTGCGAATTTGCGGATCAAAAGGGGTGCAGCGCCGGGCCCCGGTCACGGGGTCTTTAGCTGCCGTCCCGCGGGCCGGAGGGTTCGCGCAGGTGCAGCGCGGCGCGGGCGATGAGGTAGGCGCTGACCGGGGCGGTGACGAAGAGAAAGAGGGTTACGAGCAGTTCGTGGAGGCTCAGTCCTTCCCCGCGGCCGCTGAAATGCAGGGCCGAGGCGATCAGGATCCCGCCGACGCCGAGAGTGGTGGCCTTGGTGGGCCCATGCAGCCGGGTGAAGAGGTCGGGCAGGCGGGCCAGGCCGATGGAGCCGATGAGGGCGAAAATCCCGCCGATCAGCAGGAAAAGGGAGATGAACGCTTCGAGAACGGGTGACGTCATGGACCACTCCTATTCGATGATGTCGCCGCGCAGGAGGTACTTGCACAGGGCCACCGTGCCGACGAAGCTCATCATGGCGATCAGCAGGGCCGCCTCGAAGAATTCCGTCAGGTCCTGGTGGATGCCCAGGAGGACCAGCAGGGCGATGGTGTTGATGGCCATGGTGTCGAGTGCCAGGATGCGGTCGGGCAGGCCGGGGCCTTGGCACAACCTCCAGAAGTTCAGCACCAGGGCGGTGCCGATGCAGAAGAAGGCCGCCTGGATGGCGATGGTCAGCATGGGAAGATCTCCTTCAAGGGGGCTTCGTAGCGTGTCTTGATGCGTGCAACGAGCTTGGCCTCGTCGTCCAGGTCCAGGACGTGGATGAGCAGGGCGCTGCGGTCCGGGGCCAGGCCGGATGAGACCGTGCCGGGCGTAAGCGAGACGGTGTGGGCCAGCACGGTGATGGCGAAATCGTTTCCGAGGTCCAGCGGGAGGCGGATGAAACCCGGGCGCAGCCGCCGCGCCGGGCCGAGGATCAGACGCGCCACGGCGAGGTTGGCGATGACGATGTCCCATAGAAACACGGCGATGTAGGCCGCCACGGCCAGCGGGCGGGCCATGCGCGGCCTGTCGGGCCAGAACCGCGCCGTGAAAAGCGGCAGGCCCACCGCCAGCACCGCCCCGAGGACCATCTGGCCCGGCGCGGCGGAATTGGCCAGCAGAAGCCAGACGAGCCACAGGAAGAGGCTGGTCGTCGGCTGCGGAAACCAGGTCTTCATGGCCTCCCCCCTCCCAGCACGGCCTGGATGTAAGCTTCGGGGTTGATGAGCTGGGCTGCGGCTTCACCGGCGTAGCGGGCCACCGGGTCGGCCAGGACCGCCAGGGCAAAACCGGCCAGAAGAAGCGCCAGCGCCGGCGCGAGTCCGGTCCAGGAGACGGGTGCCCCGGCGATCGATACCCCCTCGGTTCTCCAGAAAAGCGAACTGCCGCAGCGCGCCAGGGCCCACAGGCCCAGCAGCCCGCCGGCCAGGATGATCGTCCACACCCAGGGGGCCTGGCCGGTCGTGGCCGCCTGCAGGAGCAGGACCTTGCCGACGAAGCCCGAAGATGGCGGCAGACCGGCCACGGCC
>JBAPYE010000186.1:0-1904 GCA_049284575.1 Desulfobacterales bacterium | reverse complement strand
CTGTGCACCCGGTAGAAGTCCAACACGGCCTGGTCCACCGGAAACGGCAGGCTCGCCTCGAGTTCAAACGGCAGGACCTGCCGGATTTTGCGCTCGTCGGTAAAGGGCAGGGTGATCGTGCGGTAGGAAACGAGGTGATCGGGCAGGCCGGCGATGCAGTCGCTGCCGGCGAAGTCCAGTTTTTCAGCGATTTCCGCCAGGGCGCGGCCGAGCGCCTGGGCCGGGTCGTCCGCCTGCGGCAGGGGCGCGGCCGCAAAGCCGCTCACCCGGGGGCCTTTCAGACCACTTTTCAGCAGAACGGCGCTAACGCCATCGCCGCGGATATCGAGTCCGAGAATCGTTTTGCTCATCTGTTTGGCTGCATCCCCGGCCGGGTCTCACCCAAGCGTCCCCGCCGTCCGTGATTCGGAAAAATCCCGCTTTTTATATGCTAATTTTTCCGCCAACTCAAGACCTTGCAGTGCCACCGGCCGGTTGTGGGGTTTTTTTCGCGCCGCACCACGGCGGTGACGGCGGCCTCGACCTCCCGCAAGGCGCCCGTTGAGCGAATGCGGAAATGGTCGCTGGCGACCGTGATCAGCTGAGGGGCCAGGGCGATCCCGGCCAGACCGGGAACGCTCTGATACCAGTCGGCCAGCGACAGGTCGTGCAGGAACATCTCGTTGTCGGCCTGCAGGCGGTAATCGACGATTGCCTGGGCCAGCTCGGCGTATTCGGCCGGCAGGAGCGCCCGCAACACCGGCAGCTCGGCCGTGTTGATATTGATTTTGCCGTCGTAGCCGATGCGGCTTTGGGCCGTCGCGGGGCTGCCGTGCACCGTCAGGAAGCCCGCAATCCCCGGCAAACCCTCGCGCCCGTAAAACAGATCGGGGCTCACCCCCTTGATTCGCAGCAGCTCCGCGAGGTCCGCGAGCGGGGCGTTGCGGGCGCGGTAGGGCGGATCCAGGCTCTCGTAGTAGTCAGACTCGGCGCCGGAAAGACCGGTGGTGGCGTCGTCGTCGCCCGAGTCGATCCAGTCCTTGAGGGAATTGATGATGGTGGCCGTCAGATTGAGCTCCTCGAAGACCGGGTCTTTGCTCTCCAGAACCTCGAACTCGCCGATGATCGGCCGCAGGAAGCGGTCCAACAGCATTTCCTGCTCGGGGTTGAACTGCTGCCCGCCGGGATGGGTTACCAGGGCGTTTAGCTGGATGCGGGCGCGCTCATCGGTGATCTCGAGCGCCACGCGGCCTTCCTCGAAGGGGATTTCCAAGAGGGCCTCCTGCAGTTTTTCGGGGCTGGCCCAATCCTCCTGGATCGAATCCGCGCGGGTTTCCAGCTTGTCCTTGATCAGGAGCGCCATGGCGGCGTGAATACCGGAGACGGCCACCTGCTCCGCGGCAAACCGGTCCCGGGCGGCGGCCGCGGCGTGCACCGTGGCGCGCATTCGGCGGTTGAGCTCGAGACCGGCGGTCACCAGAACGGTGATGATCGCCAGGGTCACCAGAAGCGCCATGCCCCGGTCGCCGCCGACCCCCAACCGCCGGCAGCGGGGCTGGGCGCAAAAGGGCCTCACTCGCTTTTCTCCCTGAAGACCGGGAGCGCCACCCGGGTCTCGAACACCCGCGGGTGCGGGTCGTCGCCGATTTCGATCCTGATCCCCACGGCCGTCGGGGTGCCGAACCCGGTGTCGGCCGCCTCCGAATCCCAGCCCTCGTGCGGGTCGCCGGCTTCATCGAAAAACGTGCAGGTCATCGCCCGCAGGTTTTCGCAGACGACCGGGTCGGCCGGGCTCGCCTCGAACTCGGGGGCGGGATCCAGCTGGTCGGCGCGCCGCAGCACCAGGCGGCCGTCCGCCGCCTCGTCGGGGTAGTAGACAATCCGGGCAATGCCGCCGCCCCCGGGCGATCGCCCCAGGGGCACGT
>JBAPYE010000185.1:0-7045 GCA_049284575.1 Desulfobacterales bacterium | reverse complement strand
ATGGAATAGAGGGTCTTTTCGCTGATGTATTTGGCCTCATCGCTTTCCTCGGGGATGTTGAGCGCATAGTGCCACTGGGTGTTGAAGCAGAGCTGCTCGATGGCGGCCTGGTCGCTGAGATCCAGCGCCTGCTGCAATAAAAGCACCCCCAGCACGGTGTGCAGTTCTTTGGTCGGCCTGCCGGAGCCGCTGGAAAAAAAGGAAGCCAATTGCACAACGGGGAGTTCCTCCAAAAGATGCTCCCGGAACAGCCCCGGCCACCCCTCTTCCAGTATCTGCCGCCGTTTGGGGCTCAGAAAGCCCCATGGATCAAAGAGATGTTGCTGTTTGTGGTCTTTGATGTGAATCATGCCTTCCCCCGCTTAAGATGCCGGAATCAAATGATTTTTCATACCACAAAGGGCTGCTGAAGGCAAGTGGTAATTTCGGTTTTTCTCGATTTTTTCGGAAAGATAGGGTAGAGCGACTTTCTACGGGTCCATCAGCTTTCATGGTTAGCAATTTAGAGGTTTAGGCCCCCACATTCAAATAGACCGGCTATATAAATTTCATGAACGCCTCAATCCGGTGGTGTCTTCTAATATCTCTGTTTTTGCCTTTCGCTTACCCCTGTTTTGCGGAAGAGCTGGAACCACGGCGCTGGAGTCATCTTCCGATCGACACTAACTTTACCGGCGCTGGATATGCCTATACCAAGGCGGATATCAGCTTTGATCCTGTCCTCAAACTTGAAGATGGTCAGGTGAACCTGCATACCTGGGCAGCGAAGTACATCCGAACGTTCTCGTTATTTGATAAAACAGCAAGGGTCGATCTCCTGCAAGCCTACCAGGATGGGCGTTGGAAAGGATTGCTTGACGGCGTTCCCACGACGGTCAAGCGGAGTGGTTGGACCGACACTTTTGTACGATTCGCGATCAACCTGTATGGTGCACCGCCCTTGCATGGTCCGGAGTACGCTAAATATCGGGAAACGACAGAGGTTGAAACCATTTTCGGAGCAGGACTATCGGTACAGTTGCCAACAGGTGACTACATGGACGATAAACTGATCAACCTCGGTTCCAATCGGTTCACCTTCCGCCCCCAGATCGGAGCAGTGCATACACGAGGGAAATGGTCATTAGAAACAACCGGAATAGTTGCGTTATTCACCGACAATAATGAGTTCTTCAACGGCAAAAAACTTGAGCAGGATCCACTCTACGCACTTAACGGTCATCTCATTTATTCGTTTCGTCCTGCGGTCTGGGCGAGTGCGAGTGCCGGATATGATTATGGCGGTCGGTCCACTGTGGATAGTACGAAAAAAGATGATCGCAAGCAGAATCTGGCTTGGGCACTCAGCTTTGGCTTCCCACTCAATCGTCACTTGGGGGTCAAAATTGCTTACGCTACCACCCGCACCCTGGAATCTACCGGCATTGATTCGGATACCTTCGGCGTTGGGTTGTCCGCATTCTGGTGATCTGAATTTTCCCTGAGATCGGATCTGCCCCCTTGCGTTCCGTTCAAAAGCGAAAAGGGCGACTATGACGAGGAACAGGGGGAATATCGACGCTGGAGGGCAGATCCGAGCGGGGGGACAAGTCCCCCCGCCCCAACCCAAAACCCAAAAAAAGGAGGTAGGCCGCCTATCGGCCTGTTAACCTGATCGATTTAGAGAATACGGAACTTTAGATGGGCCGCATTGGGGCTCACGGCAATGAACAGCAGCTGGCCTCTCGATGAGATCCAATGCCGGTGCCGGGGGCGAAGCCCCCGGGGGGTTCCCTTATCCTGCCCAGAGATCGGGTAGGAGGAGGGCTCGCGCCCCCCGTCCTCCCACACCACCGGGCATACGGTTCCGTACCACGGCGGTTCATGTGGCACATTGAAGCTTGCGGAATTGATCGAGAAGTGACAGGAGCCCCAGGCCATCAAAGAAGCGCTTCGGGAAGGCGTGGTTCATGTGCGATGCTCCGGAGTTCCACCAGGGGCCGCGCCCGTTGGTGGCTGATCTCCAGGCCCGCTCTTCGCTCAGCCCCCGGCGCATCAGGTTCTTCGCCCGCGTGAACGACCGTTTCCACTGTCGCCAGATGATGTTGCGCAGCTTGCGCCGCAGCCACATATCCAGCTCCTCGAAAACGTTCTTCACTTCCGCCAGCTTGAAGTAGTTCACCCAGCCTCGCAGCTTCGGCGTGAGGGTGGTGGCGACGGAGTGCAGCGACCGGCCACGCCCTTTGCGGAGTTCCTCGCGTACGGCATTCTTCAGCCGCATCACCGATGACGGCGCCGCCTTCAGACGCGGCTTTTTGTGCGTCGTCATGGTGTAACCGAGGAATTTCCGGTTCCAGGGGCGCTCCACGGCGCTCTTCGCCTCGTTGACCCGCAACTTCAACCGTTCTGTCAGAAACCGGGTAATGGAGGCCTTCACGCGTTCACCGGAGCGCTTGGTCTGCACGTAAATGTTGCAGTCGTCCGCGTATCGGCAAAATGCGTGGCCTCTGCGTTCAAGCTCCTTGTCCAGGTCATCCAGAAGGATGTTGGACAACAGTGGTGAGAGTGGGCCGCCTTGCGGCGTGCCTTCCACACGTTGCGATGCGACACCCCCCTGCATCAGCCCCGCTTGCAGGTAGCGCCGGATGAGCCCCAGCACCCGCGGGTCCTTGACCTTGCGCGCCACCCGCGCCATGAGCACGTCGTGGTTTACGCGGTCGAAGAACTTCTCAAGGTCCATGTCCACGACCCAACGCTTGCCGGCGGCGACATACTCCCGCGCCATCCGCACGGCCTGATGTGCACTTCGGCCGGGGCGGAAGCCGTAGCTGGATTCCGAGAAGCCGGGGTCGAAGATGGGGGTCAAAACCTGATGCAGCGCCTGCTGGATGAGCCGGTCCATGGCCGTCGGGATGCCCAATTGACGCACCCCGCCGCCGGGCTTGGGGATTTCCACCCCCAAGACGGGCTGCGGCTGATAGCGCCCCTCCAGCAGTTCCTCTCTGATGCGCAACCAGTTGAGCACGCAGTACCCCCAGACCTCTTCGACACGCATGCCGTCGATGCCGGGGGCGCCCTTGTTGGCGCAAACGCGCTTGTAGGCCGCCAGCATGTTTTCCTGTCCGACCACTTCTACCATCAACATCTGCCGCTCCGGATGGGAGTCTTCCGTTGCTGGTCGTGGCGCTTGACGCACCTCGCCGTACTCTCGGGGGTTCCGCCCCCTACCCTCGGGCGTGGCGACGGGCATCTCAACCCGCCCTTCTGCATCTCCGTTCGCCATCGAAGCTCCGGGTTCCAATCCCGTGTTACATGTTCGGGCCTTCAGTCCGGTCGGCGGACCTACTATGCCCTCGGCTGACTTCTGCCCGCCCATCCCGACGCGTTGCCGCGCCGGTAGCACATGGCAGGCGGACAGACCTCCCCGGGTAATGCGCACCCACCTTCGCCCTTATGCCCGCCGCATATACGGCCGCGCCTTCCGTACAGGTATGGGACTTCGGAGATAATGGACTCCTCATCCGACGCGGACGCCTCGTATGCGATTTCTGTTCGTCGGGCCAGGGTTTTGCCTGCGGCTTCCTTCAGATTCCACCTCGCGGTGGACACTCTTGCCGTCCGGCTAACGGTTCCCCCTGCCGGGTCCGTAGAGGACTTGCACCTCCAAGTAGGTGCGCCCAGCCGGGCGCACCAATAAAAAACCCACTGTTTTCACAGTGGGTTATGCTGTAAGCTGGTGGCGATGCAGGGACTCTCCAGTTAAAACGCCTTAACACCCCACAGCCTCACATTATTTTGGATTTCCTGACTCTCAACTCTGGCCTGTTACACACTTCGCTTACACACATTGGGCCTTCGGAGTTGAAAATGAGCCAGATTTCCAAATCCCCCTCCTACCTCATCCGCAACACCCACTCGTATTGTTTTCGGATGAACGTACCGGCAGATCTTCGACCGCTCATCGGGAAAAGGGAGTTGCGCTACTCCCTCCAAACGGGGTATTTAGGGACCGCAAAATCGAGGGCAAGGGTTATTGCCGGTCAGGTTCAGCTACTATTCCAGGGGATGAGGAGGAACCACAGAGGATTCATGAAACTGACCGATGAGCAGATCCGCGACATGGTCACAAAATACCTGGAACGGGCCAAGGCATTAATCGATGAACCGTTCGGGCCGAATGACGGCGACAGGCCTTTTGATGACTTTGCTTCCCTGACCGACTACATAAATGGTCTCGACGAGGTTAAGAAGGACATCCTCGGGGAGATGGCGACCGGAAAATACTGGCATGTAAAAGAGGACGCATTGGCCTTACTCCAGGAATTTGGCGTCAACGAAAGCGAGGTCGATGAGGCAAACCCAGCCTACCTCAAACTCTGTGAGTGGCTGCTGAGAGCGCAGATCAAGGAACTTCAGTACCACAAGAATCGTTTGAACGGCGTGTTTTCCGACGACATAGAGCACACTCTTGACGCCGTTTTAAAAGACGACAAGGTCAAGGCATCCGATGTTGACCAAAAACAGGAAACCATCACCCTTCAAGAGCTTTTGACCAAATACATGGACGAAACCTCCCGCTCGGCAGAATGGAAGCCGGCCACCGAGAAGGAATACCGGAGCTTGGGCAAAATGACGTCGTTCATTCTCGGACCAGATCTTCCGGTTTTCAGTATAGACCATCAGACGGTGAACCGATTCAAGGAGGTCCTCCAGAAGATCCCTTCAGGTGCCTTCCGCTTCGCCCAGTTCCGCGGCAAGAGCCTGGAAGAGCTCCTGAAAATCAAGCACGACAGCCACCTATCGGTAGCCAGGATCAACGGCTATCTGACCAGCCTTGGGGCAGTCTTCCGCTACGCTGTCCGCCACGGCTACATGAAGAAGAACTTTGCTGAGGGCCTGAAGCTGAAGCAAAGGAAACGCCCTAACAAGCAGCAGAACATTTTCGATGCCGGCGACCTCAAAACCATGTTTTCCTCCCCCGATTACATCAAGGACACCCACGCTGAGCCCCACAGATTCTGGCTTCCCGTATTAGGGCTGTTCACTGGGTGTCGCCTCGAGGAGCTTTGCCAGCTGTATCTTGACAATATACGCCAGATTGAGGAGGTGTGGTGCATCGATTTGAAGGAGGGTCGGCCAGACCAAAGCCTGAAAACGGCCTCTTCCGAAAGGGTGGTTCCTCTCCACCCATTTCTGACCGAAGACTTGAACCTCATTGGCTTTGCCAAAGACCTGGAGCGCAGGGGTAAGAGTCGGCTTTTCCCTGAACTGAAGCGGTACCAGAATAAATACAGCCACTACGCCAGTAAGTGGTTCAGCGATTGGAAGACCAAAGTGGGGATTCAGGCACCTCCGCGGGAAAAGACCTTCCATTCCTTCAGGCACACCTTCACGGACAATTTGAAACAGCAGCTGATCGAGGTCTCGATCGTCGATGAATTGACCGGACACGCCATTCAAGGCGAGTCTTTCGGGCGCTATGGGAAGCCCTACCGCATCAAAACTCTGTTGGAGGGAGGGGTGCTCAAGCTGGACTACAAGGTGGACCTGTCACACCTGAAATCGTCCAGGTGGGTTCCCAGGAGAGAGTGATCGGGGTTAGCGGCAGCGAAAATATCAGCGTCAAGGGATCCCCGGGGGAACTTCGTTCCCTCGCCCAGCATACCCAAAAATTTGAGCAAGGTTGCCTACTGGCCTCGCAAAAAAGGATCGCTATAAATTGGGGTGTCGTTGCCATTGACACCCAATCACCATCTTGACATACTCGGCCTTAACGAACCAAGTTTCCATCCCTTTCCTGCCTCACCGCTCGACAAGTACCCCAACCAATCGGATAAGCGAGGGCCAACATGATCAATGAATCCATTGAGAGACCACCGAAGGAGATTGTCCAGGGCTTCAGGAACCTTCTCTCATATGACTCCATCACATGCGCCATTTCGGATTGCATGGGACGATTCAATGCGATGACGTCGGACATGCGGCCACTCTTCGAGGGAATACGCCTCGTCGGAACGGCGGTAACGGTTAAGACCATTGCGGCCGATCTGGCCGCCGCCTTCAAGGCAATCGATGTCTGCCGGCCCGGTGATGTTGTCGTCATCGATTCTCACGCTTCCATTAACACCGCCTTTTGGGGCGAAAACATGACAATGTCCGCACTCAATCGTGGGGTATTAGCGGCTGTCATCGATGGCGCTTGTCGGGATGTTGAGGAGATCAGGAAGATCAAATTTCCGGTGATCTGCAAGGGCATTGTTCCAAATGTCGGTGCAGTCGCGGGTTATGGAGAGGTCAACGTTTCCATCCAGTGTGCCGGCGTGGCGGTATCGCCCGGGGATATCGTGGTTATCGACGGCAATGGCGTGGTTGTCGTGCCAATGGCCGAGGCTGCCATGGTTCTGCAAAAGGCGCAGCGACTACTCGAAACGGAGCATCTTCTTCAGGAGAAGATCAAGGCGGGGGCGACTATCGGTGAGTTGGTCAATGTCGATGAGATCTTTAGGACCACGTTCTCGTACCAGAACAAAGCTCTGGAACCCAAATAAATTGCCGGATGCCCAATGTGACCCCCTGCGTTCCGTTCAAAAGCAAAAGGGCGACTTCGGCGAGGAGCAGGGAAAAGATCGACACTGGAAAGGGGGGTGATCCGAGCGGGGGAACCTCCGTTCCCCCGCCCAAACCCACTTAAAACAAAGAAGGAGGATTAGGCCGCCTATCGGCCTGTTAAACTGATCGACCGGGATAACCCAGAACTGTAAATGGGCCGGATTGAGGGTAAAGTCCTGACATTCTTGAATAGACCAACTTGGAAAGTAAGGCAGATCTTCGTTTGACAGGATGATATCACAACTTTTCCGATGGTATTGATTCCTGCATTATGTTGGAAATATCACCGGTTTCAAGCATTGCCTTCATTGTCCATGAAGTATTTTTTGAGCGTCCCGCCCTGGGCTGCGGAATTCAGCGCCTTCGGCGAAAAGTAGTATGTTCAAAGTTTCATCACGCGCGATTCAACGGGTTACCGCATCGTGATTGTGACCTTCTCGATCTCGCCCGTGAACCG
>JBAPYE010000184.1:0-10291 GCA_049284575.1 Desulfobacterales bacterium | reverse complement strand
TCCAGAATGATATTTCGCCCGGTCTTTTTCGACAGAGCGTCGCGAATCTTTTCAACGGTTTCGGATGAAAGCTCCGTAGCCGACACCAGACTGGCGCGAGCGATCCCCTTGAGTTCATCGGCTAGCTTTTGGTAAAATTCGTTGATGCTGGATAGAAAATTGATACGCCCCTTGTCAAACACAAAAAGCAGAAATGAGGACATCACCTTCGAGAGTTCCAGCTTCTCGATCAGGGACTTGAGGACCTCTTTGCGGCCGACCGTATCATACAGCGGGTTGCTGAGGGTTTGCCCAAGGGCTTCGTGCTGCGTGATCAGACCTGCCACACCGCCTAATTCCTCTTTGTAAGTCTCCGCCTGGCCGTCTTCCTTGCCGATCAACAGAAGCGCCTTGGCATAACGCCGTGCAATTGCCAGATTCCTCATTATGCCACCACCTTATCCAAGTATTCGTCCACCAGTTTTTCCTGATCCTCAGCCGTTATTTGACCTTTGACGATCTCCTCGGCCGCAGCCAGCGCCTTTTCCACAATTTCCAACTTCAGCTTGTTTTTGGCCTGCTTGAATTCGTGGTCGATACTGCGGCGCGCCTGCTCTTCCAGCCTGTCGGCAGCCGCCTTGGCTTCCTCCAAAATCCGAATCTTGGCGTCTTTGCCCTGCTGAATGTACCCCTCAACTATCTTTTGCGCTTCTTGATCTAAAAGCGACAGCTTCTGGTTGTATTGGGCCAACTGGGCCTCGGCTTCCTTTTTCTTGGCCTCCAACTCGGCCAACTGGGCCTGAATACCATCGATGCGGCCCTTCAACCCCTGGGAAACCGGTTTGCGCGCAAGAAAAAACAACCCGACCGCCAGCACCAGGAAATTCATGACACGGTATGTATCCGTGGCCACCCAGCCCTTCGTCCCATGCTCTGCCTCATGCCCCTCGCCGGTGGCCCCGAAAGCCCCCCCCGCGAACAAAAAAAGCGCCAGAATTGCCAGACCGGCAATTGCTGCGCCCCGTTTTTGACCCTGTCGTAGCGATGGAATTTTCATCAGATGGCCCTCCCCAAAATTTTCTGCCCGATCGCTTTGGCAAACCCGTCGACTTCCTCTTGCAACACCGCCCTGACGGACGCAGCCTCCTTGGCGATTTGTTCCCGAACGCTTACCATCTCAGCTTGGGCCTTGGCGTTGATTTCTCCGACGATCCGCTTTTCCTCTTCTCCGGCTTCCTGCAGGAAAGCATCCCGCTCTTTCAAGCCCTTGATGCGCGCCGCTTTGATTCCCTGCTCGAAGGCCTCTTCGCGCGCCTTGGCCTCCTGCAGGGAGGTCTCTGCGCCATTTTCGAGGGCCGCCATTTTTTCTTTACGCTGGATCAGAATATTTCGAATCGGCTTGTACAAAACGAGGTTCAGCACCCAGATCAGAACAAGAAAATTGATGATCTGGATAAAAATGGACACATCAACGCTTACCATGGCCTGTCCTCCGCTAAGAAAAAATTTTGGATCGCTGGAAATGCTAGACGGGCTCAACCCGAGAAGTGATTCAAGCATCAGACACGCGCGCTCTATAACATCACTAGGATTTCGTTGTCAAAGGTTTTTTACATGCTTTCCTTTCGCTCCTCACCAGTCTTGGACTTGCCGCCACCCTTGGCGGGGGCCTGTTCCCCGACATTGGCCGCAGCCGAGGTCATGGTACACTTCCCGTTGAAAATCACGCCGGCGGCGATTACCACCACGGGCGCCGCAATCTCACCCGTCACCCGGGCCGGCGGGTGGAGTTCGATGCGATCCCGGGCATGGATTGTTCCGGTGACCACCCCCTTGACGATCGCGGTATCCACCTTTACCACAGCCTCGATCTGACCGGTTTCGCCCACGATGAGTGTGCCGTTTTCGCTGGAGATGTCGCCGCTGACCTTGCCATCCAGGCGGATACTGCCTTCAAAGGCAATGGCACCCTCGATCCCCGCTTCGGCCCCCAGAAAGGTTGAAATCGCCTCCGTCTTTTTGCCTTTCGCCATTTTCCCTCCCACCTCTAGTCTGCGCACGCTTTGGGTTCCACCCTTTTTCACTCAAACAAGAAGCGGCGCATGCTGACATTCAGCAAAATTCCGATACAAACCATGACGGTCAAAATCGAAGAGCCGCCGTAACTGATAAACGGCAGCGGCACCCCCACCACCGGCATCAGGCCCATAACCATGCCGATATTGATAAACACCTGCCAGAAAATCAAGGCCGTCACGCCCACGCAGAGAATCGCACCGAATGGGTCTCGGCAGTTATAGGCGATATTGAGCCCCCAGAGAATCAGCACCAGAAAGACCACCAGCAGCGCCGAGGTCCCCAGAAAGCCCCACTCTTCAGAGAGGACCGAGAAGATGAAATCGGTATGCTGTTCGGGCAGAAACGACAGGGCATTCTGGGTTCCCTGGAGAAAGCCCTTGCCCGTCAGCATCCCGGAGCCGATGGCGATTTTGGACTGGATGATGTGATACCCCGCCCCGAGGGGGTCCCGGTTGGGGTCTAAAAAGGTGAGAATCCGCTGTTTTTGGTATCCCTTGAGGCAAAACCAGACCAGCGGCACGGCGACAGCGCCGGCAACAATCAGGTAAAGCAGTGACCGTCGTTCGATTTTGACGTAGGCGGTCATGGTTCCCGCGATCAGCAGGACCAGCATGGCAGTACCCAGATCGGGTTGCTTGACGATCAGCAGAAAGGGCAGCATCACCAGCAGCAACGGGGTGGCCAATTCCCGCAGGGTGAACCCGCGGGTGCTTGCAAAGCGAGAATAAAACCGGGCCAACACGATGATGACACCGATCTTGATTAGCTCCGAGGGCTGCACCGAAACCGGCCCGAAATCGATCCAACGCCGCGCCCCCCCCACATACTTCCCGAACAACAACACCCAGACCAGCAGGGCGTTGCAGACAAAATAGATGACATAGGCCCAGCGATCGAAGGTCTTGTAGCTGAACAAAAACAGAGCGATCATAACCCCCAGACCGCTGCCGAACCAAATCATCTGTTTGACGAAAAGAGATCGGTGAGGGGTCGCCGGGTCACCGGTAACGGCGCTGTAAAGGGCCGCAAGGCCAAAGGCGGCGATCAGAAAGGTCAGACCGAGCAGGCCCCAGTCGAAATACTGTATCAAGCGTCGATCAAACATCGGCATTATCCTCCGTGGCGTCGCCTGCGAATTTCCCCTCGTCCGCCACCGGGATCGGAATGGCGGTTGAGACGCCTCAGCCCCGCGGCATTGAGCGCCCAGTGATCGGCGGGGCATCGACCGCACCGGCCACGACGGTCTGCGCAGGCGGGGATAGCAAATAGGTCTTGACCAGTTCCCGTGCAATGGGGCTGGCCGCGCTGGAGCCGTGCTCCCCGTGTTCGACGATCACCGCCACGGCAATCCGGGGATTGTCCGCAGGCGCGTAAGCGACAAACCAGGCGTGAGAGTTCAGATAGGCGGGTCTGTCCTGGGTAAAAAGGGTATCGTTTTTCTTGCGGCTAAAGACTTGGGCGGTGCCGGTTTTTCCGCAGATATCAATCCCGGCGACGCGCGCCACCCAGGCCGTGCCGGTTTTCTGGTTCACCACCCGCCAAAGTCCCCGGCGAACGATGTCGAGGGTTTTGGGGCTGACCGGCAGCTGTCCGATCTCTTCGGGTCGGCATGAAAAAAGCGTCTCCCCGTCGGGGTTTTGGAGAGATTTGAGAATCAGCGGCCGCAAACGGGCGCCGCCGTTGCCCACAGCGGCGGTCAGCACCAGCATTTGCAGCGGCGTGGTCAGGTTGTACCCCTGACCGATGGCCACCGACAGCGTTTCGCCGGTCTGCCAGGAAACCCCCGTGCGCTGTTTTTTCCAGTCTGCCGTCGGCACCAGTCCCGCGGCCTCGTGAGCGATGTCGATTCCGGCCGGCGCCCCCAGCCCGCAGGCCTTGGCGTACCAGGCCAGCCGATCGACGCCGAGCTTCTGGCCCACCTGATAAAAGAAGACGTCGCACGATTTCTCGATGGCTTCGACCACGCTGAGCTTGCCGTGCCCGCCCCTTTTCCAGCAGCGAAAAGTCCGGTTGCCCAACCGGTAGTGCCCCGAGCAGTAAAAGGTGGTGTTCTCATCGATGACGCCCTCCTCCAGCCCGGCGATCGCCGTGATGATCTTGTAGGTGGAGGCCGGCGGGTAGGTGCCCTGGATGGCCTTGTTTTCAAGCGGCCGGAAGGGGTTGGAGCGGATCCCGTCCCAGACCTCGGTGGAAAGACCGGAGACGAAATCGTTTTGATCGAAGGCGGGGCTGCTGGCAATCGCCAGGACTTCACCGGTAAACGGATCCATGGCGACGGCCGCACCGGCGATGCCTTCCAGGAGGGTCTCGGCCTTGCGCTGCAGTTCTTTGTCGATGGTCAGGAAAATATTCTTGCCCGGCGTGGCCTCGACGGTTTTCAGCACCCGAACCACCTGACCGTTGGCGTTGACCTCCACCTGGCGCCCACCGCGCTCACCCTTGAGGAATTTTTCAAACGTCTTTTCCACGCCGGACTTGCCGATGAAATCACCGGCACGGGATCCCGGGAAAAGCGCCTTTTGGAGCTCCGGGCCGCTGATTTCACCCAGGTAACCCAACAGGTGGGCGGCGCTGGTCTCATAAATGTAATGGCGTCGGGGGGTCACGTTGACGACCACACCGGGCAGATCGAACTTGTGGGCCTCCAGCACGGCCAGGGTATCACGGCTGATGTCGCGTTCAATGATGACCGGCTTGTAGGCCGCCTCTCCGTTGCGGCGCGCAACCCGCTCCCGGAGCTCGGCTTCGTCGAGGCCGAGGTAGCCTGCCAGACGTGCCAGGGTCTGCTCCAGCGGCCGGGCGTCCTTGACGATGATCCCCACGTCGAAGGCGGGGCGATTGTCGACCAGCCGCCTGCCGTTGCGGTCGAATATCAGCCCCCGGGGCGCATCGATTCCCTGCAGCCGGATGCAGTTGTTATCCGACAGGCGACGCAGTTCCTCGCCTTGTATGACCTGCAGGTAAAACACCCGCACCATCAGGAGGACGAAAGCGGCGACCGCACAAAAAATGAGCCCGCTGAGGCGCCGTTTGAACCAGTCGCCATCGGCATTTTGAAGGTACCGATTCACCTGAGCCTAAAACTCCGATTTTAATGGGGGGGTGGCGAAGGGCCCCGGAAGCCCACCTCCCGGCAAGGGCCGCCGCCTTGCGGGTATCATCCGATTTTTTCGGAGAAGAGCTGAAACCGCCAGTGATCACATTTCCGATGGGTATAACGAAAAACCAACAGCACAAACGGGCCGGTCACAAAGGCCCAGGCCATTCGCAGCAGGATCAAACGGGGCGGGGTGGCCGGAAACCGCATGCCGGGTTCCACGACCGCCAGAACCAGCAATTCGATCACATTTTGCAACAGAACGCCCATCACCAAAATAAACGGCAGCAGCGAGTTGAAACCGATGTGCAGAAATCGGGTGCTGCCGCGAACGCTCAAGAACAGCCAGAAATAGATCGAGAGATAAACGCCAAAAGGCCCGCCGCTTAGGCTGTCGAGAACAAAACCGAGGAAAACCACCACCGCCAGACTTTCGCGGGTGGGGCGAAAAAGACCGAGGTAGAGGACAAACAGGGCGGGCAGGTCATAGAACGTTTCGATGATTCCCAGGGTGGGGAAAAGCGTGGTTTGGAGGATGGCCAGCACAAAACACACCCCGATGTTGACGCCAAAAATCATGGTGCCTCATCCGCCCCGGGCTCCGGTGGTGTAATGACAACCAAAACTTCCTCTATTTTTTCGAAATCAACAAACGGGGTAACGGTGACGGTTTGAAAAATACCGGCGTTGTGCTTGACCACCCCCGTCACCTGACCGAGCTTCAACCCCTTGGGGAAAATTCCGTCAAGTCCCGATGAAATCACCGTGTCACCCTCGAGTATTTCGTGTTTGCGCAGGGCATAGTCAAACAGGCAGACCCCGCCATCGGCACCCTTGAGGATGCCGCGCGCCCGGTTGCGCTGCAGCATGGCATCCACAGCGCTGTTGGGGTCGATGATCATCAATACCTTCGCGTAGTGATGCGCCACCGAGATAATCTGGCCGACGATGCCTTCGGGGACCACCACCGAAAACCCTTTTTTCACGCCGTCGGCGCTGCCCTTGTCGATGATGATCGTTTTGGACCATGCCGAGGGATCGATGCCGATCACTTCGGCGGGCAGCACCTGCTGCGGTCGGGAGGGTTTGAAATTCAGCAGATGGCGCAGGCGGGCATTGCTTTTTTCAACCTCGAGGCATTGATGGTTCCAGGCCTCGGCTTCACGCAGCTTGAGGTGTAAGGTCGCATTTTCTTTGGCGACGGACACCAGCGCAAAATAGGATCGCCAGATGTCCCGCACAAACCGGAGAGAATGGGTGACCCCCTCCTGAAAGGGCGCCACCATGGATACGGCGAGTCGATCGGGGCCGCTGACGGTCAGGCGGCTGCGGCCGACAACGGAAAGCATGATGATATTGACGACAAACAGGAGTATGACGCCAACAACCAGGATCATCTTTCTGGAAAACATATTCCTAAGTGATGACGACCTGTTTGAGTATTTCGATGGTGTCGAGACACTTGCCCGAACCCAAGGCAACCGTTGAAAGCGGGTCCTCGGCCACCGTGATGGGCAGACCGCTCTCCTCCCGCAGGAGTTTGTCGAGATTTTTCAGCAGAGCGCCGCCGCCCGTGAGCACAATCCCGCTGTCGACAATGTCCGCCGCCAGTTCGGGCGGGGTCTGCTCCAGGGCGATCTTGGCGGTCTCCACGATGGCGTCGATCTGCTCGGAGATCGCCAGCCGGATTTCCTCGGAGTCAATGGCCAGGATCTTGGGGATTCCCGACACCAGATCGCGCCCCTTGACCTCGATGGTTTCGAGGTTCTGGGGGTCCGGGTAGGCGTTGCCGATGGTGGTTTTAATAATTTCTGCGGTGCGCTCGCCGATCAGCAGGTTGTACTTGCGCTTGATGTGCTGCATGATCGCCTGATCCATCTTGTCGCCGGCCACCCGGATGGAGCGGCTGAAAACGATTCCGGCCAGTGAGATGACCGCCACCTCGGTGGTGCCGCCGCCGATATCGATGACCATGTTGCAGCGGGGTTCGGTGATCGGCAGGCCGGCGCCGATGGCCGCCGCCATGGGTTCCTCGATCAGAAAAACCTCACGCGCCCCGGCCGATTCGGCCGATTCCCGAACCGCTCTTTTCTCCACCTGGGTGATTCCGGAGGGCACCGCGATCACGATCCGGGGCCGAACGAAAGAACGGCGGTTGTGAACCTTGTGAATGAAATGGCGCAGCATGGCTTCGGTCACTTCGAAATCGGCGATCACCCCGTCGCGCATGGGTCGGATGGCAATGATGTTGCCGGGGGTGCGCCCCAGCATGTTCTTGGCCTCCAGCCCGACGGCCAGCACCCGGTTTTTCATCCGGTTATCGGTCCTGACGGCAACCACCGAGGGTTCGCTGAGAACGATACCCTTACCTTTTACATAGACCAGCGTATTTGCCGTGCCCAGATCGATTGCCAGATCATTGGAGAAAATGCCCAGCACTGCGTCCAGAAACAGATTCATAGTCCCTCGTTCCGCCTGATGCGGGGTCTTTTAACGGATCCATACAAACCCGGGGTCTGCGCCGCCCTTCAACGCGATGGGGTGGGCGGCATACGCCACGGGTTTCGCGGCATATTACGCGGCTGAGATATCTGCAACGCAGACCCGCTATGGCGCCGTCTGAATTTGAGCTTTTCGAAAGCCCATAAAAAATTAGCTGGTTACAAAAAGGATCGGTTCGCACACCCCTTCTTTTCGGCGGCAAACTGCGCATCCTTAAAAACATTTAAGGCCAATTATATTTAATTATGTAACCCGAAAGGAATGCGTGCCCGCATGGTAACAGGCGTTTTGGAACACGGTCACATGGGACAACACGGAGGCCTTCCCCTGAAAGTCTGACCGGCATTACTATGCTAGTTCCGGTCGTTTTGCAATATTTTTTGCATGACCCGGTCGTGCAAACGCGGCCGGAAAGCCTTGATGGCGGTATTTTGACGTGAGGGGTGGACGCGGTTGGTCAAGAGCACGACAATGATCCCGACATCGAGGTCCATCCAGAAGGAGGTTCCGGTAAACCCCAAGTGCCCGACGCTGTTGAAGGAGAAAAATTTTCCACTGCTGGCGTGCTGCGGCGACGGCGTATCAAAGCCCAAGGTCCGCTCGCCCAAGGGCGCCCGTGCCAAAAAGCGGGCCAGCTGACGGGCCTCAAAAAAACCAGATCCACCGCGGCCGCGAAGGGTCCGCCAGATTTCCAGCAGCAGCCGGTATACCGCTTCAGCGGTTCCGAACAGGCCCGCGTGCCCTTCCACCCCGCCGACGGCATAGGCATTGTCGTCATGAACCCGGCCTTCGACCACCGCATGCCGCCACGGGCAGTCCTCGGTGGCGGCAAACACCCCGGGGCGACAGCTCTCGAAATGTCGCACGAAAAAAAGATCCGACACCCCCAAGGGGCCGTAGATTTCAACCGCCAGGAATCGATCCAAAGCCACCCCGCTCACCTCCTCCACCACCCAGTTGAGCACCATGAACCCCAAATCGCTGTACAGAATCCTATCCCCGGGACGCGCCGCGAGCGGCTCGGCCGCCAGCATCCGCCGCAACATGCGCTGCCGGCTTTCAACCGGCTGGGCTGCCAAGGCCTCAAAATAGGGTCGATAGGCCGGATAACCGGCGGTGTGCGCGAGAAGCTGCCCAACGGTGATGCCGGCCTTGGGCGTCCCCCGGAAAGGGGTCAGGACCTCGGCCAGGGAGGTTTCCAAGGAAAGGCGGCCTGCCTGCACCAGCTTCACAACGGCCAGGGTCGTCGCCAGGGGCTTGGTCAGGGAGGCCAGATCGAAAAAAGTGCCGCGGGTCACCGGCCGCGGGGCAAACCGGTTGGTCACCCCGTAAGCCGCGTGAAACAGCACCGTTGCCTCTCGGGCAACCAGCAGCACGGCCCCGGGAAAAACCCCGTCGTCGACCCCGCTTTGCATCAGGCCGGCGACCTGCGCCAGACGGACAGGGATATCGGCGTCTCTTGGGGTGACTTTCAATGGCGTGCCTCGACCTAAACAAAAGAGACGTCGGTTTGACCCGATGGCGATCCCCCCGCCGATCCCGGGCCGGTTTCGGCGGCCGTCAGGACCCGGCCGGCAGCCGGTAGCGCAGCGTGCGGGCATCGGCGTCAAGAGTAGCCTCCAACCCCAGGGGAAGGGTCAGGTTGCGCTTCTCATGACCGGCCTCGAGCCCGGCCAGAATCGGAATCCGGTGCTCACCAAAGCGTTCCCGAAACACCCCATAGACCATCTCCAAGGCCCCGCACGCGCTGAAATCCCCCAGGATTACCCCCGCAACCCCCTTCAGGCAGCCGGCCTGCGTCATCTGGGTCAACATGCGGTCGATCCGGTAGGGCGCCTCCCCCCGGTCTTCCAGAAAGAGGAGCCGACCGTCGAAGCAGGGGTGGAAACGGGTGCCGATCAGATGACAGAGGCAGGTGAGATTACCGCCGACCACAATGCCGGTGGCAGCCCCCGCCTGAAGGCTAACCCCCTTTGAAAGCCTCAACGTGATGGGGGCCTCGCCGGTCAAGGCCGCCTTCAGGGCCGTTCGGGTTTCATCGTCGGCCTCCGCCAACCCGGTCACATTGGGGCCGTGCAGGCTGACCATGCGGCATTCACTCCAAAGCGCCGCGTGCAGGTTGGTAACGTCGCTGAACCCCACCAGCAGCTTGGGGTGGCGACGAATCTGGGCCCAGTCCAGGCGGTCGATCACCCGCAGCGCCCCGTACCCTCCCCGGGCGCAAACAATCGCCTTGACCGCCGGATCTGCAAGCAGCCCGTTCAGTAGCGCCGCCCGGTGGGGGTCGGGCCCGGCCAGGTAGCCGCAGCGTTCGAAAAGACCTTCCGCCAGGGCCAACCGGAAGCCCATCGCGGCCAACACCGCCAACCCTTTTTGGAACAGCGCCCGGTCAAAGGGGCTTCCCGGCGCGGCAATGCCGATGGTGTCGCCGGGAGACAGTCGGGGGGGAATTAGCAATTCAGTCGCGTCAGGTCCCATAATAAGCCCATAATAACAAGGTGTGTGCCTGAAAATCAAATTCAAAAATGTTGTTTTGAAGGCGCCATCATCGCTTGACACACCGGGTGGATAATGTTAGGGAGGTTGTCCTGATGTCGGGGCGTAGCGCAGTCTGGTAGCGCACTTGAATGGGGT
>JBAPYE010000183.1:0-2488 GCA_049284575.1 Desulfobacterales bacterium | reverse complement strand
CCCTTGAGGTCTTGCTGCCGGTGATCCTTGCCGCCGGCCGGCAGGTCCTGTCGTCCCGGGCCGTGGTGCTGACCGACCTTTACCAGCGCAGCAAGAAGGCCGGCATCAACATCTGCCCCGGCTGCGGCGAGGCCTTCGCCGCCCGCCAGGGGGAGCGCTGCCTGGCTTGCCGGGGCGAGGGTTACTATGCGCCGGCGGGCGATCGAAGCGGCACGCCGTGAGCGTCGCCAAACCAAATAGCATCACCGAATCAAGGAGGGTAGAATGAAAGTCACCCAGGAACTGAAAAACGAACATCGCGGCATCGAACAGATGCTGCGCGTCCTGAGCGCCATATCCGAAAAAGTGGGGCGCGGCGCCTCCCTGCACGCCGAGCATATGGACGGGATAATGGAGTTTCTGGCGGTCTTCGTCGACAAGTGCCATCACGGCAAGGAGGAGGAATTTCTTTTTCCGGCCCTGGAAGCGGCCGGTGTGCCGCGGGAGGGCGGGCCGATCGGGGTTTTGCTGAACGAACACGAGCAGGGCCGCCAGCTGGTGGCCCAACTCAAGGGATTCGTGGTCGGCTGCCGGTCCGGAGACCCGCAGGCCGGCGCCGGCATTCAACGCGTCGCCAAGGAATACGTGGACCTGCTGAACCAGCATATCGCCAAGGAAGACAATGTCCTTTTTCCCATGGCGGATGCCAAGCTCGACGCGGCCAGAGACACGATACTTTTCGAGGACTTCGAAAAACTGGAGCGCGAGCGCATCGGCGTCGGTAAACACGAAGCATTTCACGCCCTGCTGGATCAATTGCAGGGTATCTATTTGGACGATTGAGGCAGAAACGAAATAACCATTTTTCCATGGAGGGGAAATCGGATGAGCAAAATCGTCATCATTGAAACCGAGGAATGCATCGGCTGCGAAACCGGCGAAGCCGGCTCAGGAGCATTATGAACACTAAAATCCCCGGCAACCTGCTGACCACCGCCATGGCGGTGATGCCCCATACGGACGTTGACCGCGCCCTGGAGATGGCGCTGTCCCTGGACGTGCCCTTCTGGCCGCAGCTGCCCAATTACAGTTATTACGAAGACATGTACGTGCAGGCCGCCGAGCACTTCCCCGGCATTGTCCTGGACCTGGAAAAACGCACCCTGCGCTTTTCCATGGATAAGTTCGCCGAGGAGCTGGAAGCGGCCCTGCTACACTTCGAAGAACCGGAGATGTTTGACATCAGCGAGACCTACTCGGCGGTTTACCACCGTTTTCTGGCTCTGGACCTGGCCGACCGGCCCGCCATCCGCGGCCAGCTCGAAGGTCCTGTCAGCTTCGGGTTCAACATCCTGGACCAGGACAAGCGCCCTATCCTGTTCGACGACACGGTGCGACTCTTCATGCTCGACTTCATGGCCAAGCGGCTCAATGTGCAACTGGCCCGCCTCCAGCAGTTGAATCCCAACGCCTTCATGTTCGTGGACGAACCGGGCCTGCAGTTTCTCTTCTCGGCCATGGCCGGCTATGGCGATCTCAAGGCCAAGGGGGACTTGGACCAATTCTTCTCCCAGGTCGACCGGCCCCGGGGCATTCACCTGTGCGGCAACCCGGACTGGGATTTCCTGCTCAACCTGGATCTGGAGATACTCTCCCTGGACGTCTACACCAATGCGGAGGTCTTCGCCGCCTATGCCAAATCCATCGGCAGGTTTCTCGATCGCGGCGGTATCATCGTATGGGGCATCGTGCCCACCGGGTTCGAGGTCTTTGCCGAGGAGGCGATCCCCAGCCTGATCCAGCGCCTGGAAACGGTCTGGACGACCTTGTGGGCCAAGGGCATCGACCGCGAACAGGTGATCGCCCAGGCCATGCTTTCGCCGGCCACCTGCTGCCTGGTCAACCCCGACAAGGAACGCACCGTGGAGCGCGCCTTTGCTACCGTAAAGAGGATGGCCGGGCAGCTGCGTGAAAAGTATCTTTCGTAATTCAAGTTATGGTGCTGTTGACAAACGGTTTTCACGGCCCTTTTTATGGAAAAGAACATCAACCGGCTCCCGATCGTGGGGGCGGATGGCAAACCGGTCGGCATCGTGACCCGCTCGGACCTGGTCAATTTCTTTTTCTACGCGATCATGCCCGCCGGATTGGGCGCCCTGGTTATGCTGATCATTGCATTGCTGATCAACAACATCGCGCCCAACCGGCGATATCCCGAATTCTGGCTTTAAACCCGATACACCCTCAACAAGGCAGGAAGGAGCATTCGTCATGCAAAAAAGAAAAATCATGGAAAACATCTACTGGCTGGGAGCTATCGATTGGGACCGGCGTCTTTTCGATTCGCTCATTCCGCTGCCGGACGGCACCACCTACAATGCGTATCTGATCGAAGGCAGCGAGAAAATCGCTCTGCTGGACACGGTCGATCCGCCCATGGCCGATGAATTGCTGGCGCAACTGGCCGACGTGCCTAAAATTGATTTTATCGTATCGCACCATGCCGAGC
>JBAPYE010000182.1:0-2593 GCA_049284575.1 Desulfobacterales bacterium | reverse complement strand
GTAAAATACGGTCGAGGTGGTATTTTTGAGCGAACGAGAGTGTATCGATGCGTAAGCGGATAATTTTTCCCTTATTTGTAATTAAACCTCGTTACCATCCACCGCATGCCGATAGGGGTCAACAGGGTGGTCACGACCGCCATAATGACGACCGCCGAAAACAGGGACGCGACGATCGCCGGCGCCGGCTCGGGATGCGAAAAGAGCCCCTGGCGTAGAGCAATATCGGCTATAATCAGCTCGACGGCACCGCGGGCGTTCATGCCGAAACCGACAATCGACGCCTCTTTCCAGCTGCGGGTCAGCAAAAGCGCCGGCAGTCCAGCTCCCAGCATTTTGCCGAGCACGGCGGCCGCCACCAGCAGCAAGAGAAACAGCGGTATCGTTTCAATTGCGCTGAGGTCGAGACGCATGCCAATGGATGCAAAAAATACCGGCGCAAGAAAACCCGTGGTGATGCCGGAGACGCGGTTTTTGACCCCTTCGAACACCGGCGGATCCAGCGTGCGCCTGGTGAAAAAAAGACCGGCCGTAAAGGCCCCCAAGATGAAGTGCATTTGCAGGGTTTCAGCGAAAACGGAAAAACCGAGTGCCACCACCAGCAGCAAACTGAACTCAAACTCTTCGGTCATGCTGATCTTCAGAAGTTTTTCAAGCCGCGGCAGCAGAAAGCGCCCGATACCCATCGTCACCGCGAAAAAAAGAGCCACCTGGCCGCCCAGGGCCAGCAGGACCACCGTGCCGGGGAAGCTGCCGGTGCGGATAAGGGCCGTCAAAACAGCCAGCAGCAGCAGGCTCAAGATGTCATCGAAAATCGCCGAAGACACGATCATTTTGCCGGCTCGTGAATCCAGCATGTTTAAATCCATCAAGACCTTCACCGGCACCGGAATTGCAGTGATGGCCAGTGCGATTCCGGCAAACAGCGCCTGGGCTGCAAAATATTCAGACCGCGGCAGAAAGATCCACGCGAGACCGAGGCCGGCCAACAGCGGCAGCAGCATCCCGCCCAGGGCGATGACCAGGGAGCGCTTTGAACTTCGGGCAAGCTCGCGGGGCTGCATTTCGAGACCGGCCAGCAGCATGAGAAAGAAAATTCCCAGATCGGTGATGGCCGTAAACACCTCGTTTTCTGAGATATCGCTCATGACCGGAAACCAGTCCGGAAACCACTGGATAAGCACGCCGAGGGCGATGCCCGACAGCAGTTCACCGACCAGGGCCGGTTGGTGGAAGCGGACCGCAATCTCACCAAAAGCACGCGTTATGACCAGGAGAACCAGCAGAATATAGAGGATTTCCATATCACTTCGTCTATTATTCTATTGTCTGGGCCTTGGCTCTGCAGCCACCAACTTTTGCAGCGACAGGCTGAAGGCCGCATGTCAATCCGAAACGACAAGAAAAAAAGCCTCCCATCACGGCCGATGTCAGCCATCAGATCAACCGACGATTTCCGCAAGGGCCGACCGAAGGTCGGGATAGCGGAACTCGAAACCGAGCTTCTGCAGGCAGTCGGGCACCGCACGCTGGCTAGCGAGCAGTGCATCGCCGAACTCGCCGAGGGCCTTGCGGATAACGAAAGCGGGCGCCGGCATGATCGCCGGGCGGTGGAGCACGTCGCCGAGGGTCTTGGCCAGCGTCTCGTTGCGAACCGGCTCCGGGGCGCAGAAATTGATCGCACCTTGCGCTTCGTCGTTGGTCAGACAGAACATCATGGCCTGCACCAGGTCGTGCCGGTGCATCCAGGAAAACCACTGCCGGCCGTCTCCCAAGGGTCCGCCTAAAAACAGGCGAAATGCCGGGACCATTTTGCTCATGGCGCCGCCGCCGCGATCGAGCACGATGCCAAAGCGCGGGATTGCGACCCGTATGGTTCCGGCTTCGGCCGCATGGGCTTCTTTTTCCCAGTCCACGGCGAGCCGGGCCAGGAAATCGTCTCCCGGCGGATGCTCCTCGGTGAGCTTTTCGTCTCCCTGATGTCCGTAGTACCCAACCGCCGAGGTACTGCACAGAACCTTGGGATTGCCGTCCAGGAGCGCGTTGACCAGATTGCGGGTGGTCAGGATGCGGCTGTCGACCATTCTCTGCATGTGGCTTTCGGTCCAATAGCTGAAAATAGATACGCCGGCCAGGTTCACGGCGGCATCCGCCTTCTTCGCCGTCTCCTGCCAGGGGCCCTCCTGCGTGGTGTCCGCGGCGACATACTGAAACTGAGGGTGATCGATTGTCCGTACGGTTTTCGAGCGGCCGCTGGCCGTCACCTCGTGGCCGGCGTCCAGCAGCGCCCGGGACAGACGGCGGCCGACAAATCCAAGACCTCCGGTTATGAATACGTGCATCGGGTGCCTCCTTGTTTAAGGGTTCAGCGTTCAGGGTTCAAAGTTCTGCGTTCAAAGAATGCCTTCAATCCTTCAACCCAGAACGGGAAACGGGGAACCTTTGAACCTCCGGTTCTGGATACTTTCATTGGTCTGCAGGGGCTTTCAGGCTGTTCTCCGGCTCCCAGCGTTCTTCGAGGTCTTTGAGGGTTTCGTTGTCGGTCAGGATCAGGACTTCATCACCCTCCCTCAGTTTACTGTCTTCCCGGGCC
>JBAPYE010000181.1:0-2624 GCA_049284575.1 Desulfobacterales bacterium | reverse complement strand
CCGCCAGAATCTGCGCCAGGCGGCGCCGCTGGGGCGCCCCCAGGCTGCCGGCCGCCGAGAACGGCCAGGTGGCATGCGCGCTGGAGAGCCCGATCAGGGCCACCTGGCGGCGGATGCGAAGCGTGGGAAAGACCGGCGGGGCAGCGGCCGGGCCCCGGAAGGGGAGGTCCCCGGAGAGATAGCCCGACCACAAGGCAAGGCTGTCCGCAAAGGGGGCCTTGACCAGGGCGTCGTGGTTGCCGGGAATTACGAGGACCCGCTCCGGCGGCCCGATGGCTTCCAGGTAGCGGCGCGCCAGGCGGTATTCCGCCGGCAGGCCCAGCTGAACCAGGTCGCCGGTCACCACCGCGTGGTCCCAGGAGAGTGTCACCAGCGCCTGGATCATGGCGGAGAGCACGGCCGGCCGATTTTCATGTCTGCGATGGGTCTGCCAGGCGAGATAGCTGAGGATTCGTTTGTTGACCCAGGCCGTGAGCGGCGCCCCCTGCGCCCGGCAGAGGTGAAAGTCGCTCAGGTGGACCAGTTTGAAGGGGCGCCCGGGGTCAGGCGCTGTGGGGGCGGGGAGGCGGCGGTGGTCGGGGTCGACAAGTCGCATGCCGGACTGTATACAGCACCTCAGGACAGGATTGCAATCCGCTGCGCGGCTGGCGGCGGCGCGCCGCCGATTGCCGCGGGCGCATCAGGGGCCGGGGACATCATGCAGGGTGGTTCTGACACGGGGTTCAAGCGATCGGCCGGCGCGGCCCGGATTCTTTCGGCTGCGCTGTGCGCGTCCCCGGCGGGGAGCTGGAAGCCGCGGCGCCTGGGGGTCATCAGCAACCCCCAAAGCGGCCGCAACCGGCGGCAGTTGGCGGCCATTCGCGCCTTCCTGGCCGGCCGGGGGCAGATTCCCCACCGGGAGGTGCTGGATGCGGCGGATGTCACCGCCGCGCTGGCGGCCTTCGCCCGCGACGGTATCGACCTGGTGGTGCTCAACTCCGGGGACGGCACGGTGCAGGCCGCTCTCACGACCCTTTTTTGCGAGCGCCCCTATGGCGAGGCCCTGCCGCTGCTGGCGCTGCTCAGCGGGGGCACCACCAACATGACCCACCGCGATCTGGGGCTCACCGGGCCGAGGATCGCGGCCCTCAAACGGCTCATCGCCTGGGCCGATCACGGGACCGGCCAGGCCACCCTGCTGACGCGCCCGGTCCTGAGGGTCCGGCGGCCGGCGGCAGACCTGCCGCTGTACGGAATGTTTTTCGGAGCGGCCTGCATTTACGGCGGGATCGAACTGTTTCACGACCGACTCCGCGGTCTGGGGCTGCGCGGGGGTCCTGCCCAACTGGTGATTCTGGCCCGTCTGCTGGCGGCCCTGGCAGCGGGCGAGACGGCGGTCCTTAGACCCGCAGCGGCCGAAATCCGGGTGGACGGCGCCCGCCTGGCCCCGCGGCGCTTCATGTTCATCACGGTCCACACCCTGGATCATCTCATTTTCGGCTTCAGGCCCTTCTGGGGCGAGGGCCGCGGCCCCCTGCGGCTGACCGCCATCAGCGCCCGGCCGCGGCGGTTCCTGCGGGTGCTGCCCAGCCTCTTGTGGGGCCGGCGGACCCGGCACACCCGCCCGGAAAACGGCTATTTCAGTTTCAACGGCGATCAAATCCGACTGGCCCTGCACGGCGGCTTCGCCCTGGACGGCGAGCGCTTCCGCGCCGACCCCCGCCAGGGGGAGCTGATTTTAGACGTCGGCGGTCGGGCGACTTTCTTACGAGTGTGAGCATGGCGATTCCCGACGCACTCTCAAAGCTCATTCGGCAGGAAGCCTGCCGGCCGGTGCCCCCCCCCGTGCAGGCCCTGGCGGAGCGCATCCGGGCCACCTACGGCGATGCCGCTGCGGCCATTCTCTTCTACGGGTCCTGCCTGCGCGCCGGCGACGACCGCGGGAGCATGGTGGACCTCTACGTGCTGGTGGACAGCTACCGGGCCGCCTATCCGTCGCGGCCCCTGCAGCTGCTCAACCGGCTCCTGCCGCCCAATGTCTTTTACCTGGAAGTCTCCCACGCCGGCCGCCGGGTGCGCGCCAAGTACGCCGTCCTGTCCCTGGCCGACTTCGAACGGGGCGCGTCGCCGCGGTGGTTCCACTCCTACATTTGGGGGCGGTTCGCCCAGCCGGTGGCCATCGTTTACGCGCGCGACCCGCAGACCACCGAACGGGTTTCACGGGCGCTGGCCCGGGCGGTGGTCACCTTCATCCGGCGCGTCCTGCCCTGCACCCCCTCGCCTTTCACGGCCGCTGAGCTCTGGTTCAAGGGGCTTTCCTTAAGCTACCGGGCGGAGCTGCGGGCGGAGCGGCCCGAGAAGCTCAAGGGCCTGGTGGCGCGTTACGACCCGCATTACGAGGCCCTCACCCGGGCGGCCCTGCCGACCGCGGCCTTGCCCGTGGCGGTGACGGAGCACGGCGGCCGGGCGCGCTACGAGGCCCGCATCCCCCGTCGCACCCGCTTTGTCTGCCGCCAAAGCTGGCGGCTGCGCTTTTTTCAGGGCAAGGTCCTGTCGGTCCTGCGGCTGCTGAAAAGCGCGTTCACCTTTGTGGGCGGGATGGACTACATCCTCTGGAAGGTCGAGCGGCACTCGGGCGTGCGGGT
>JBAPYE010000180.1:0-10232 GCA_049284575.1 Desulfobacterales bacterium | reverse complement strand
CTGCCCGGTCGCGCGCCTGGGGCACCCGGCGAAAGGGCCTCGGCAAAAGCCCGGTCGCCCTCACCGGCCGGGGGCGCCTCCCCTGCGGAGAGCGCGCAAACTTCGAACATGTCGGCGCCGTATGGATTTTTGAACCCCTTGGGGACTTGGCGGGTGGAGAGAATCATGGCATCGGCGCCCAGATCCGATTTCACCTTGCGAACCGCTTCGGCAATGCTATTGGCCTTGTACTTGCGCACACCCATGGCGTTAGAGCTTTACCCGTCCCAGGGATTGGATCCGAATGTTCTGAATGATTTCGGCATGTGAAATGACCATGGCACTCACCGAGACCTGCGCCACCAGCCGCTTGAGATGCCGCCGCAGCACCGGGGAGCAGACGATCACCGGCTGGAGCCCCATTTCGCTGATGGCGCTGACGGCCTTCTTGGCCGCCTGGGCCACGGAATCCATGATTCCCGGCTCCACGGAAAGGTAGGCGCCGTGCTCGGTATGCTGGATCCCCTTGGTCAGCAGGTCCTCGACCTTGGCATCGACGGTGATCACCGGCAGCACCCCGTCGGGCTGAACGTGGGGGCCCACGATGGAGCGCGCCAACTTCTGACGGACGTATTCGGTGAGCAGATCCGGGTCCCGGCTGAGGGGCGCGTAATCGGCCAGGGTCTCCACCACGGTGAGCAAATCCCGGATGGAAACCTGTTCGCGCAGCAGGTTCTGCAGCACCTTCTGGACGATCCCCAGCGGCAGCAGAGCGGGCACCAGCTCCTCGACGGCCTTGGGGCTGTTCTTGGCGAGGGTGTCGAGAAGATGCTGGACCTCCTGGCGCCCCAGCAGGTCAGGGGCGTTGCTGCGGAGCACCTCGGTCAGGTGGGTGGCCACGACGGTGGCGTTGTCGACCACGGTGTAGCCCGAGAACTTGGCGTCCTCTTCCTTTTCGTTGGGAATCCAGAGGGCCGGCAGGTTGAAGGCCGGCTCGGTGGTGGGGATCCCGCTGATCTTCTGGGTCACATCGCCGGGGTCCATGGCCAGCAGATGGTTGACCATCACCTCACCGCGGGCCAGCTCGACCCCTTTGACCAGGACCCGGTACTCGGGGGGTTTAAGCTTGAGGTTGTCACGGATGTGGATCGGGGGAATCAGCATGCCCATTTCGCTGGCGAACTGGCGCCGGATGCCCCGGATGCGGTTGAGCAGGCTGCCGTCCTGATTCTTGTCCACCAGCGGAATCAGGCCGTAGCCGACTTCCAGTTCCATCACGTCCAGGGATAGGAGATGCTCCACGTCCTCGGGGCCCGAGGCTTCAGGTGCTTCGGCACTGTCGGTTTTTGCCGGCAGCAGGTCCGCTTCGGCGTTGCGCCTTTTTTCGAAGAGGTAAACCGTGCCCGCCATAACCGTGGCCAGAAACATGAACGGACCCGCCGGCAGGCCCGGCACCAGGCCCAGCACGAAGGTCACCCCGGCGCCGACATAAATCGGGGTGGTGTTGGCAAAAATGTGCCGGCTGAACTCCTGGCCCATGCGGGCCTCGGAGGCCGCCCGGCTGACGAGGATACCCGCGGCGGTGGAGATGATCAGGGCCGGGATCTGGGACACCAGACCGTCGCCGACCGTCAAAAGCGTGTAATTCTGGGCGGCGCTGACCATCGACATGCCCTGCTGGGCCACGCCGATCACGAACCCCCCGAAAATGTTGATCAGGGTGATGATGATCCCGGCAATCGCGTCGCCCCGCACAAATTTGCTGGCCCCGTCCATGGCCCCGTGGAATTCGGATTCCCGGGCGATCGCCTTGCGCCGCTCGCGGGCCTCGTTTTCGTCGATGATGCCGGCATTCAAGTCGGCGTCGATGGCCATCTGTTTGCCCGGCATGGCATCCAGGGTAAAGCGCGCCGCCACTTCGGCGATCCGCCCGGAGCCCTTGGTGATGACGATGAAGTTGATCAGCACCAGGATCACAAAAATGATCATCCCGATGACGTAGTTGCCGCCGACCACAAAACTGCCGAATGACTTGATGACCGCCCCGGCCGCCAAAGGGCCCTCGCTGCCGTGCAGAAGGATCAGCCGGGTGGAGGCGATGTTGAGGGCCAGGCGAAAGAGGGTCAGCACCAGCAGCAGGGTCGGGAAAATCGCAAAATCCATCGGCGAGACCACATACATGGTGTTGATCAGCACGATGATGGCGATGGTGACGTTCAGCGCCAGGAAGAAATCCAGGAGTATGGCGGGGATGGGCAGAATCATGGCCAGCAGAATGCCGATCACGGCCAGGATCATGCCGATGTCGCCGGCCTCCTTGAGCAGGCCGGCCGGTATGAGCTTGTTTCCGGCGCTCATCTCCATGGGGTGCGGATGCCTTTCGGTTGAGGCTGACGTCAGCCTTTTGGATCGGGTGTCGGTAAATTGTCGGCGGCGCCTGTCGAAGGTTTGACGCCGCCGGCCTTCACCTGGCGCCGGGGAAACTCCGCGTTTGGTTTATCTGCTTGACTTGCCCTTGAGTTTGTAGACGTAAGCCAGAAGTTCAGCCACCGCCCGGTAGAGCTCGGAAGGGATCTCGCGGCCGGGCTCAACTGTCTTATACAAATTTCTTGCCAACGCCTTGTTCTCCACCACCGGGATGCCATAGCCACCGGCCAGCTCCCGGATCCGGGCCGCCACTGCCCCGGCGCCCTTGGCCACCACCTGCGGCGCCCCCATGCTGAGCGGGTCGTACTTGATGGCCACCGCCAGGTGGGTCGGGTTGGTGACCACCACGTCAGCCTGGGGAAGGGCCTGCATCATGCGCTTGCGCGCGGCCTGCTGCTGAATGCTGCGGATGCGGGCCTTGATCTGGGGATCGCCTTCGGCCTGCTTGGCCTCCTCTTTGACTTCCTGCTTGGTCATCTTGAGGTCCTGTTCGAACTTCCAGCGCTGGAAGCCGTAATCCAGGGCCGCCACCAGGGCCATGATCAGCCCCACCCAGAGAAAAAGTCTGAAGGCCGCTTGCAGGATAAACACCAGGATGGCGTTTAAGCTCATGTCGTAGAGGGTCAGCATGGCGGCGCTTTCGCTCTTGATCGACAGATAGGCGACGCCGCCGATGATTCCCAGCTTGAGGATCGACTTGACCAGCTCCACCAGTGAGCGCAGCGAAAACAGGCGGCCAAACCCCTTGCTGACGCTCAGCTTGTCGAGCTTGGGGGCCAGCGCTTGGCCGGACAGATGGAACCCGACCTGGATCAGGTTGGCGCTCAGAGCGGCCAGAAAGACCACGCCCATCATCGGCAGCAAGATAACGAGAAAACGCAGCAGGACGGTCGAACAGAAGTGCAGGCATTCGGTCGTGCTGAATTCCGGCGTCTGCCCGAAGCTCAGGCTGCTTCGGATGACCCCGGCAAGCCCCTGGTAGAGATGATGGCCGAAAAAATAGAGCGCCAGCACACCGCCGAGCAGCACGAAGACCGCAGGAATATCGGCGCTGCGCGCCACTTGCCCCTTTTCGCGCGCCTGCTCGCGTTTGCGCGGGGTCGGCTTTTCGGTGCGCTCCTGGAAGCCCTGCTCGGCCATCTCAGGATGTTCCCATGAAGGTCAGCAGGGTTCTCAACTGCCCCGGCAGGTGGCTCAGGTAAAGGCGGGTCATCAGGCCGACGACCTGCAGCGTCAGACCGAAAAAAAAGAGGCCCACGATGATCTTGACCGGAAAGCCGGCGATCAGGATATTCATCTGAGGCACGAAGCGCGCGCAGATGCCGAAGGCGGCATCGGTAAACAGCAGCGCCACAATGGCGGGCGCCCCGATCTTGATGCCCAGGGCGAACATGTTGCCTGCGGCGGCCAGCATTAGGGAGAGAAAGCCTTGCTGAAGATTCAGCACGCCGGGCGCCAAAACCCGGAAGCTCTCGGCCAGGGCGCTGATCAGGACATGGTGGCCGTTTAGCGAGAGAAACAGCAGCATCACCACCAACAAGCCGATCTGGTCGATGATCGACACCTGGCCGCCGGTCTGGGGGTCGAGGACGTTGATGATCGAAAACCCCATCTGAAACCCCACCATCTGGCCCGCCAGCTGAACCGCTGCGAAAAAAAGCCGCACCGCCAGCCCTAGCACCATTCCCACGAAAAGTTCGCTGATCATTAGGATCAGCAGGCCGATGGCATGCCGCGGAAATCGCGCGGGGTCCACCGGCACCGCCGGGAAAAGCGCCAGGGTGATGGCCAGGGCCAGGCCGAGCTTCACCACGCGCGGGAAAAGCGGGCTGTCAAAAATCGGGAAGAGCAGGAGCAGCACGCTGACCCGGATCAGGATCAGGACAAACACCTCGAACTGTTCCGGGGAAAAGTTCAGCAGCTGCATCTCAGCGGATGTAAAGCGGGATGTTGGTGATGATCTCCCGGGTGAAGCCCACCAGCCGCTGGAGCATCCAGGGCGCAAAAAACAGCAGGCCCAGCATCACCGCCAGGATTTTGGGAATGAAGCTGAGGGTCATTTCCTGGACCGAGGTGACCGCCTGGAAGATGCTCACCGCCAGCCCCACGATCAGCCCCAGACCGAGCAGCGGCATGGAAATCAGGATGGTCATGGTGATGGCCTCCTTGGCAAAGCTGACCACGAATTCAGGCGTCATCTCAGACCACCCCGAAGCTCTTGACCAGCGAGCCGATCACGATGTTCCAGCCATCCACGAGGACAAAGAGCATCAGTTTGAACGGCAGCGAGATCATCACCGGCGGCAGCATCATCATGCCCATGGACAGGAGCACGCTGGCCACCACCATGTCGATCACCAGAAACGGCACGTAGAGCACGAACCCGATGATAAACGCGGTTTTCAACTCGCTGATCACAAAGGCCGGGATCAGGGCCAGCATGCCGACGTCCGTTCGGGTGCGGGGCCGCTCGGCCCCGGAAACTTTCACGAAAAGCGCCAGGTCCTTCTCGCGCGTGTTGGCCAGCATGAACTTGCGCACCGGGGCCTGGGCGCTCTCGAAGGCCTGCTGGTAGGAAATTTCCTTGTCGAGATAGGGCCGCAGCGCCGTCTGGTGCACCTGCTGCCAGACCGGTGCCATCACGAAGAAGGTGATGAAGAGCGCCAGCCCGATCAGCACCTGGTTGGGGGGCGCCTGCTGCACCCCGATGGCCTGACGCAGAAAATTGAACACCACCACCAGCCGGGTGAAGGAGGTCATCAGCACCAGGATCGCCGGCGCCAGCGAGAGGACGGTCAAAAGGGCGATGATCTGCAGGACCACGGCCACCTCTTCGGGGGTCCGGGCCTCCTCCACGCCGATCTGGAAAGAGGGCAGCGGCAGCGGCACCGCTGCCGCGGGCGCGGATGCAACAGCCAGCAGCGCCGCTGCGAGAAGCAAGCTGGAAACAACCCATCTTTTGGCGTAAAAGGCCTTCATCTTGGTCTGCCTGTCATCGTGCGGCCGCTGGGCCCGGATCTTCAGGTGCGCGGCCGGTCGTCGCGCTGAAGCGTCCGCTTGAAGAGCTCTTGGAAAAATCCGGCCGAACCGGGAACCGGCGGCACGGGCACCTGGCACTCGGTCGGCAGCCGGGCCAGGAGGGTGATGGTGTGGGGGGTCGCCCCGATCAGCAGCTTTTCGCCCAGCACGTCCAGCAGGATGACCCGCTCTTTGGGCGCCACGTACTGGGTCGCAAGGGTCTTGATAATCTCGGCACCGCCCAGCGCGCCCCGCTGAGCGAAGAGGCGCCGCATCAGATAAAGCGCCCCGATCAGCAGCGCCAGCACGATGCAAAGCATCGCAGCGCTCTTGAGCAGTGAAAACCACAATTCCGGCGGTGCCGCGGCCGCCGCCGGGGAGGACAATCCATCCATGCGCGTTCCTTGGATTCCTGGCCGCGGGGTTTTCACCCGGCGGCCGGTTTAGCCGAGGGTGCGGACCCGCTCCGTGGGGCTGATGATGTCGGTCAGCCGCACGCCGAATTTTTCGTTGACCACCACCACTTCGCCGCGGGCCACCAATTTGCGGTTGATGTAGATTTCGAGGGGCTCGCCGGCCAGTTTGTCCAGCTGCACGATCGCCCCCTGGCCCAGCTGGAGGAGGTCGTTGACCAGCATCCGGGTGCGCCCGAGCTCCACCGACAACTCCAAAGGGATGTCCAGAATAAAGTCCAGATCCCGCTCCCCGCCGCCGGTGGCCGCCGCTGTGGCGCCCTCGGTGGCGGCTGCCGCTGCCGTTGTGTTGTTTGCATCCATCTTCTTCGTCTACTCCAATCGGCTGTCAACCTTGAAGGCCTGGCATCCCCGGTGGGTGCCCGCAAAGCCCTTGAATTTGGGAACGCCCTCCACCAGTCCGGTCAGGCGTTCTTCGGCGTTGTTGTCCAGTTGAATCACGTCCCCGACCCTGAGGTGAATCAGGCGCTCGCCCGTTATTTCGGTGGCGCCCAGGCTGACACCGAAATTCACCACGGCGGCGTGCAGGATTTCCCGCACCCGCCGCACCCAGGCCTGGTCGACTTCAAGCGCGTCGCTCTGGAAGCCGGCGTTGAGCTTGCTGCGGATCGGTTCGATCATGGCGTACGGCAGGCTGACCGTGATGAGGCCCGCGCTTTGCTCCAGCTCGACCTCGAAGCGCGACACGATCACCAGGTCCGAGGGCAGCAAAACCGTCGCGAACTGGGGGTTCATCTCCGAGCGGACGAAGACGGTGTCGATCACCTCCACCGGACGCCAGGCTTTTTTGAGGCCCTCCAGGCAGGCGGCGACCACCTTCTGGATCATGACGGTCTCAATCGGGGTGAACTCGCGGCCCTCGATCTTGGCCTTGCCGTCGCCGCGGCCGCCGAAAAAAGTGTCGATCAGATTGTAGACCAGCCGGCTTTCCAGGACCATCAGGGCAAAACCGCGCAGGGGCTCCATCCGGAAGATGTGCAAGCTGGTGGGCACCGGCAGCGAGCGGGTGAATTCGGAGAACTTCATCGTATCGGTGGCCGTCAGCGCGATGCCCACACTGGTGTGCAGCAGGCTGGAGACGCGGGCCCGCATCTCCTTGGCAAGCCGTTCGTTGACCAGCTCAAAGGTCGGCATGCGGCCCCGCACCACCTGGTCCTGGCGGGTGAAGTCGTAGGCCTTGATCTCCTCGGGATCGGGTCCGGTGTCGGTTTCGGCTTCGATCTTGCCGGTTGTCAGGCCGCTGAGGAGGCTGTCGACTTCATCCTGGGAAAGAATATCGCTCATCCGACCCCCGGGCTATTGAATGACGAACTCGGTAAAATAGAGATTCTTGACGCGCCCCTGCTTGAGCACCTGGTTGATCCGGGACAGCAACTCGTTGCGCAGGGCGATCTTGCCGTCGATGTCCTGGATCTGGTCCAGGTTTTTACTGCTGAGCAGCAGCAGGATCATGTCCCGCAGCTGGGGCAGACGCGTGATCATTTCCTTGCCGACCGCATCGCTGCCATACTCCAGGGCGATCTTGGTCTTCAGGTAGCGCTTGCCGCCCTGGTCGCCAAGATTCACTACAAAGGTGTCGAGATCGAAAATCTGCCCGAAATCAGCGGGCGCCGACACCGTCTGGCTGCCGTCGGCCTCTTTCCCCTTGCAGCCGAGCATGGGGCCGCAGACCGTGAGCATCAGCAGCGAGAGCACCAACAGGGATTTAAATTCGACCGAAAAATTCGTTTTCACCTGTCTCTCCTTGATCACGTCGGTTTTCGCAAAATGAATTCCACCCGTCGATTGCGGGCGCGGTTTTCCGGGGTGTCGGGCCCGGAAAGGGGGCGCTGGTCGCCATAGCCGCCCACCGCCAGGTGCGCAGGGTCAAGTCCCGATGGCGCGCTCAGAACCTCATAGACGCTCAGGGCGCGCCGGAAAGACAGCTCCCAGTTGGACCGGAAGCGGCCGCCGACCACCGGCTGGCGGTCGGTGTGGCCCATGATCAGGATCTCGTTGGCCGCATAGCGCAGGGTCTGTTTGATGCCGTCCAGGATCGGCCGCTTTTGCGGGGGGATCTCGGCTTCACCGGAGGCGAAGAGATGGTCCGTCTCCAGGGTGATCACCACGCCGCGCCGGTCTTCGGAAACCGACAGCAGATCGAGGACGGCGGCCATCTCGGGGGTTTCGGACTTCAGCCGTTGGATGCCGTCCAAGAGTTCGACCGCCTCCGCCACCAGGCGGCTGTTGCTGAGCGTTTCGATCCGGGGGGCGCGCTGCTCGTCGTCCATGGGGCTGGACCGGGTGGTGGCACTGTTGTGGCTCATGGGGCCTTGGGTGACGGCGGTGATATTGAAAATGGTGCGCACTTTGCCGGTATCCATGGACTTCATCGTCAGCAGAAGCACGAAGAAGGTCAGCAACAGCATAATCAGGTCCCCGAACGTGACCATCCAGGCATTGGGGTCGGCCTGCCCGCCATCCTGCGCCCCGATTTTCCTGCCGCCGCTTCGGCCCACCGCGCCGTTCCTTTCCCCTGTGGAAGATCCACCCGCTGCGGCAAGACCGGAACGTTCGCCGCTACCGGAACACCCTGAAGAAAAACGATTTGAAGGTAAAGCCGCTCTGGGGTTTTTGGAGGCCCCGGGGCTGCTCCAGAAGAATGTCCACCCGTTGGTTGAGCGCCCGGCCCTCGCGGGTGGTGTTGGCGGCCACGGGTTGGTAAGCCCCCCGCCCGTAGGCCGTGATGCGCTGGGCCGGCACCCCCCCCACATCGATCAGAAACCGCAGCACGCTCAGCGCCCGCTGGGCCGACAGCGCCATATTGGATCCGGCCTGGGCGGGGTCCGGCGGTGAGTTGTCGGTGTGGCCGCTGACCTCGACGGGGGCCTCGGTTTCCAGAATCAGGGTCGCAAGCCGCTTCAAAAGGGGATACGCGCCCGGCCGTATTTGCCCCGCCGGCCCCTCGAAGAGCCCGTCAGCCGGCAGCGACACCAGACTGCCGCGTTCCGAGGGCCGAATCCGGACGTGCTGGGCCAGATGATCGGCGGCCTCCAGCAAGGGGGTGAAGTCTATCTGACCCACCGGCACCGGAAGGGGGGGCAGAGCGGAAGGGCTGTTCTTGCGTTCAAGAAAGCTGTACCCGCCGGGAATACCCGCGAAGCTTTCCAGCAGCGACCCCAGCGCCTGCCGTTGTCGCTGCTCGTCCACCACCGCGATGGCATTGAGCAGAATAAAGAATGCCAGCAGAATGATGAAGAGCGAGACCGTCATCACCTGAATCAGGTTGCCGCCTGCAATTTCGGTTTGTTTCCTTTTGCGGGCCATCCTGCCGTCCCTCGAGGCCGTGCGCCGCTGGGGCGATTACTTGAAGTGCGTCTGCCGCTGGCTGGGTGAGACATACGCCAGCATCTTCTGCTCGAGAATCCGCGGGTTTTCGCCCTTGGTCAGGGAAATCACGCCCTCGGTGATCATCTCCTTGGCCAGGGTTTCCTCCTTGCTGCGGGTCTTGAGCTTCCCGGCAATCGGCATGCACACCAGGTTGGCGATCAGCGAGCCGTAGAAGGTGGTCAGCAGCGCCACGGCCATCGCCGGCCCGATGGAACTGGGGTCCTCCATGGACTGCAGCATCTGAACCAACCCGATGAGGGTCCCGATCATCCCCAGGGCGGGCGCGAAGGTGCCCATGGTGGCGAAAATTTCGGCACCCAGCTGGTGACGCTCGCGCAGGAATTCGATTTCGGTTTCAAGGATGTTCTGAATCGACCCGGGCTCAAGGCCGTCCACGGACAGCTGCAGACCCTTCTTGAGAAACAGGTCATCGACGCTCTTGACATCCTCCTCCAGCGACAGGATGCCCTCGCGCCGCGACTTGTTGCCGAAGCCCACGAACTGCTCGACGATCTTCTCGACCGAGGCGGTCTTGCTTAAAAACACGTTCTTGACCACCCGCAGCGCCCCCAGGACGTCTTTGAGGGGGTAGTTGATCATGGTGGCCCCTAAAGTCCCGCCCACGACGATCATCAGCGAGGGCACGTTGATAAACAGCGAGAGCCCGCCCCCCATGATGATCGCGATCAACACCAGCCCGAAGGCGGACACCGTTCCCAGAAGCGTGGCTATGTCCATGAGAAACTCTTTTCAAGATCGGCGGATTGAAGATTTTGCCAGTGGGAGCGACGAAAACCGGCGCGGATAGAAAACTGAGGAGGGGTTCAGCAACAAGCATGCCAGGAGGGTTGTCCGCAGCGGCCGGGGAAGTGGGCAAGGAGACCGGCGGTGCGAGGGGGGGGGAAAGGGCCGTAGCGCCCTGGAGGAGACGCCCCGGCCGGGCCGCGGCGCGGCGCGCCAAAGGAC
>JBAPYE010000179.1:0-1826 GCA_049284575.1 Desulfobacterales bacterium | reverse complement strand
GTCCATCTCCTTGCGAAAATTGCTGAGTTCGGCACTGAAGGGCTTCGTGGGCAGAAAATCCATTTTATCCTCCTTTCAGTTTAACGGTAGCCGTATAATGTCGACAAGGCCAACTGGTCGCCAGCCGCCGCAACGGGCGGGCGTTTTCAGCGCGCCATCAGGGGCTGCGCTGCAGCAGCCGCGCGAGGGCGTTTTCAAGCACCCGCGAGGTAAACGGTTTGGCGATCATTTCCTGGACCCCGATGTGGGTTGCCTCCGTTAGCACCTCCTCACTGCCGTAGGCGCTGATCAGGATCTTGATGCACCCAGGGGCGATGCCGCGGATTCGGCGGAAAAACTCCAGCCCGTCCATTCCCGGCAGGCGGTAATCGGCGATGATGATGTCATACCGGTGGTCGTTGAGCCGCTCCAGCGCCATCTCGGCGGTTTCCACGGCCAGCAGGCGGCAGCCCTCGGCTTCGAAGAACATGCGCAACGAATCCCGAATCCACTCGTCATCGTCGATCAGCAGGATCCGCATCTGCCTGAGTTTGCCGAAAAGATTCATGATCTCGTTTTCTGTTGCGATACCGATGACAAGGGCCTCCTCGCGGGTCACCCGGCCGGCCACTGGGGCCCAAAAACCCGTTGGGATCGAAGCTAGCTGACAACCCAGATGGCCATCTCGCGCGCCATCTGCATCACCTTGTTGCCCACCCGCCCCATGTAGAATTCCTGGATGCGGGAAAGCCCCCGGCGGCCGACCACAATGGTGCCGAAACCGCCGCGCTTGGCCGCCTCGTAAATCGCCCCCGAGCGACTGGCGACACCGGTCAGAAGTTCGGTCTGGATGCGCTCGGCGGGAACGCCGGCCGTGACCATACGATTTTTGGCGTGGTCCAGCTTCTCGTGCATCTCGCGGTCGATCTCGACCAAAAGCCCCTTTTCGTTCTCGCTTGAAAAGATCGCCTCGTGAACGGCCCCGGTTCCGCCAAACCCCTTGACAACACTCATCAGGGTGATGTCGAAGCTTCCCCCGAGAGCCATCTGCGCCACGTGATCGACGGCCCTGCCGGCCCCCTCAGAGCCGTCGAAGGCCACCAGCACCTTACCGGGCTTGGGCTTGCCGCCCACCATCCAGACCGGCACGTCCTGACTCTTCTGGATCAGCTTGAGGGCCGTGCTGCCCACCACGATGTCCTTCAGACGGCTCACTCCCCAGCGCCCCAAGACCACTGCGCTGTAGCCCGACTGGGCTTCGTAGAGAATGTCGCGCGCAATTCCGACCTTTGCCGGGTGCAGTTCCACGCGGATCGCCTTGCCGTCGAAGCCGGCTTCCTCCAGGATCTTGCGGGCATGGCCCATCCCCTCCTCGACCCCCTTGCGCTGCTCGGCCTCCCAGGCGACGATATCGGTCATCCGGGTTCGCCCCATGGGGTTGATGCCCATGTCCCAAAACGCCTGGTCGATCTGCCGCAAGGCGTGGTAGAGCACCACCTGGGTCCCCTCCGGTCCCAGTATGTTCTTGACGTAGCGCACCGCGTCCAGCGCCTGGTCGGAGCCGTCGATGGCCACCAGCAATTTCTTGATACCTGGATTTGTCATGTTTCCCCCCTTTCGCTGTCTGCCGGATGAATGCGGCGGGGGCCCCGCCGCGCGTCAGAAGACCTCACGCCGGTTCTCGCGATGATCGACGATATAGAGCAGCGCAGCCTCCTGTTTGAGCTCGGCCCGAAGCCGGTCGAAGCGGCTGCGGTCCACATGATAGGCCCGGATATAGACGTTGTGAAAGCCTGCCGGGGCTCCCTCGCTGTAGGAGAGCAGGCTCACCAGGCGGCCGCCGTAGC